>CAIOXF010000186.1 GCA_903862155.1 uncultured cyanobacterium
CCCGCAGCGCAACAGCACATCGGCATTGGCCAGCACCACCGCCAGCGACTGGGGGGCCGGTTGGATCGTGAGCAGCCGCGCCTGCACCCGCTGCAGCTGGCGCACGTCGCCCTCCTCCAACAGCTGCACGCACACCTGGGCCAACTCATCGAGGCTGCCGCTGCGCAGCAGGGGCGCCAAGGCCTGCTCCCGCGGCGAGGGATTGGAATTTGCTTTGCGGGCCTCAGCCGTAGGCTGGAGGCTCAGCAGCAGGGCAACACCGGCAGCGACTGCGACGCACTTAAGCCAGGCTGGTGGTGCACTCCGTCGTGCCGCCATGTATAGAGGTGGGCACGGCGGCCCGCTGCGCGGGGTCAACCTAATCAACCCGCCGCAGCACCCCCAACCGTGTCGTCGGCCATGCCCTCCGCCTCCCCTGCATTACCCGCACGGATCCTGGTGGTGGGTGGCGGCGGCCGCGAGAACGCCCTGGGCTGGGCCCTGGCCCGCTGCCCCGGGGTGGAACAGGTTTGGGTGGCCCCTGGCAATGGCGGCACCCTGGAGCTGTCGGGCTGCAGCCAGCTGGCCATCGCCGAAAGCGACCATGCCGCCCTGCTGAACGCCTGCCGCGAGCACCGCATCGAGCTGGTGGTGGTGGGCCCCGAGGCGCCGCTGGCGGCAGGTCTGGCCGACCGTCTGCGGGCGGAAGGGTTCCCGGTGTTCGGACCCGGTGCCGATGGCGCCCAGCTGGAGGCGAGCAAACAGTGGGCCAAGGCCCTAATGCAGGAGGCCGGGGTGCCCACGGCCGGCTACTGGCCGGCCAGCAGCGAAGCGGAAGCCCTGGCCGCTCTTGAGGCCCAGAACAAGCCCCTGGTGGTGAAGGCCGATGGCCTGGCCGCCGGCAAGGGCGTCACGGTGGCGGAAACCGTGGACGAAGCCCGCGAGGCGATCCGCGAGATCTTTGCCGGCCGCTTCGGCGGCGAGGCGTCGCTGGTGCTGGAGGAGCGCACCTTCGGGCCGGAGGTGTCGGTGTTTGCCCTCAGCGACGGCCAACGGCTGGTGCTGCTGCCCCCTGCCCAAGACCACAAACGCATCGGTGAGGGCGACACGGGCCCCAACACCGGTGGCATGGGTGCCTACGCCCCGGCGCCGCTGCTGGATGCGGCCGGTCTGGAGCAGGTGCGCCACCTGGTGCTGGAGCCCACGCTCAACGCCCTAAGAGCCCGTGGCATCGACTACCGCGGCGTGATTTACGCCGGCCTGATGCTCACCGAGAGCGGGCCGAGCGTGATCGAGTTCAACTGCCGCTTCGGCGATCCGGAGTGCGAAACCCTGATGCCGCTGCTGGGCCCCGAGCTGGCGGCGGTGCTGCTGGCCTGCGCCGAGGGCCGCCTCGATCAGGCCCCGGCACTCACGATCAACCCAGGCTCCAGCGCCTGCGTGATCGCCGCCGCCCAGGGCTATCCGGGCGAGATCCGCAAGGGCGATGCGATCAACAGCCAGCTGGAGCCCAGCGACACCCTGCAGCTGTTCCATGCCGGCACCCGCCGCGATGAGGGAGGCACCTGCCTCACCAATGGCGGCCGGGTGCTAGCGGTGGTGGCCCAGGCCGACAACTTCGATACGGCCTTCGAGCGGGCCTACGCCGGGCTGGAGCAGGTGAGCTTCGAGGGCATCACCTTTCGCCGCGACATTGGCCACCAGGTGCGCAGCCGATGAGCACCCAGGCGGGCAGCTGGCGCGAGGGCCTGGCCCGTTGGTGGGCCGAATTCAGCCTGCAGACCAAGCTGCTGGCGGTGGCCACCCTGGTGGTGAGCCTGCTCATGACAGGCATCACCTTTTTTGCCCTCAACGGCATCCAGCAGGACGCCCGGATGAGCGACACGCGCTACGCGCGGGATCTGGGCCTGCTGCTGTCGGCGAACGTGACGCCGCTGGTGGCCGAAGGCAACGACCGGGAACTGGCCGCAGTGGCCGATCGCTTCTGGCGCTCCAGCCGCAGCCTCCGTTACATCTTTTTTGCCGATCCCCAGGGCGTGATCTACCTGGGCATCCCGATCGGCGGCAGCTCCGGCAGCAGCGAACTGCTGCTGAGCCGGCGCCTGGAACTCCCCGCCGACATCCAGAAACGACCCGACAGCCCGCTGGTGCGCCAGCACCTCACCCCCGACGGGCAGGTCACCGATGTGTTTGTGCCGCTGGTGAGCGGTGATCGCTACCTGGGGGTGCTGGCGCTGGGCATCAACCCCAACGAAACCCTGCTGGCCAGCTCCGCCCTCACCCGCGAGGTGACGGTGGCGGTGTTCATCTCAATCTGGGTGCTGGTGATCCTCGGGGCGGTGTTTAACGCCCTCACCGTGACCCGGCCGGTGAAGGAGCTCCTGCGCGGCGTGCGCCAGGTGGCCGGCGGCAACTTCGAAACCCGCATCGAGCTGCCGGTGGGCGGCGAGCTGGGAGAGCTGCTGGAGGGCTTCAACACGATGGCCACCGAGCTGCAGGCCTACAAGGCCGCCAACATCGAGGAGCTCAAGGCCGAGCAGGTGAAGCAGCAGTCGCTGATCGCCACCATGGCCGATGGGGCCGTGCTGCTCGATGGCGAGGGGCACACCGTGCTGGCCAACCCCACGGCCCGGCGCCTGTTCCGCTGGGAGGGCCGCAGCCTTGAGGGCAGCGATCTGATCGCCGAGCTGCCAGAGCGGCTGGCCATGGAACTCCAGACGCCGCTGGAGAGCCTGCTGAGCCTCGAGAAAGAAGCGGCCGATGTGCGCTGCAGCTTCGGCGAGCCGCCCCGCACCCTGCGCATCGTGCTGCAGTCGGTGAGTGATGCCAGCGGCGAATCGCTCAAGGGCATCGCCATGACCATTCAAGACCTCACCCGGGAGGTGGAACTGAACGCCGCCCAGAGCCGCTTCATCAGCAACGTGTCGCACGAATTGCGCACACCCCTGTTCAACATCAAGAGTTACGTGGAGACCCTCCACGACCTAGGCGATCAACTCAGCGACGAGGAGAAGCAGGAATTCCTGGGCATCGCCAACGCCGAAACCGACCGGCTCACCCGCCTGGTGAACGATGTGCTCGATCTCTCTCGGCTGGAATCCGACCGCCAGTGGAGCTTCGAACCGGTGGAGATCGGCCCGGCGATCGAGCAAACCCTGCGCACCTACCGGCTCAATGCCGAAGAGAAGGGGGTAGAGCTGGCCTTCAAGGCCGATCCCGATCTGCCCCGGGTGCTGGGCAACTGGGATCTGCTGCTGCAGGTGTTCGACAACCTGGTGGGCAATGCCCTCAAGTTCACCCAGCCCGGCGGCATGTTGATGCTGCGGGCCTATCCGTGGCCAGACCTCTGCCAGATCGAACCAAGCACCGCCCCCAGCGGCAATCCTGCCTGCGATCTCACCTCACCGCTGCCGCGGCTGCGAGTGGAGCTGGCCGACACCGGCTGCGGCATCTCCGAAGCCGACCAGGCCCGGATCTTCGAGCGCTTCTACAGAGTGGAAAACGCCGTGCACACCGAAGCCGGAACAGGACTGGGCCTTTCAATCGTTCGTGGCATTCTCGAGAAACACGGGGCCCAAGTGCGTATGGCCAGCGAACCTGGTACCGGGACCACCTTCTGGTTTGATCTGCCCCTGGAAACCATGGACAGCGACGAATTGCGCATCCAGGCTGAGCGCCGCCCCATCGGAGAAGCAGCGCTGCTTAGCTGAAGCAGGTCTGGTCAGCGAACCAGGTCTTATTCACTTTCCACACCGCGCACGATGCGGGAGAGCTCGCTGCGTTCATCGGTGCTGATGCGGTGGGGCACGCCGGAGATGATCCGCTCGAAGTTCGAGAAGGAATCCTTGATTTCGGGGCCGTTGCTGGTGATCACGAACTCGCGGATGCCCTTGTCGTGCCAGGAGCCGCGCATCTTGAACACGTTGAGAGCCCGGGCCATCTCGCCGCGTATCTCCACGTACTGCAGCAGCAGGATCGTGTCGGTAATCGTGGAGATGTGGGAGTCCGTGATGGAGTGGCTCCCCATGAACTCCTCGGAGGTGTTCGTGAAGAATCCGGCGATCTCCTCCTGCTTGGCATACCCCGTCACCCCGATCACAAACTGACGGAAGGCGTTGTGGCTCACGCCACGGGCCAGGGCGCTGAGCGAATCAATCGCCATGCGCGAGGGCTTGAACTGGCTGATCTCGGTCTTGATGATCTGCAGATGATCCTCCAGACCGGTGGATTCGGGATACGCGCAGATGATCTTGAGCAGACCGTCCTGCTCCATCTGCTCGAAATCGATGCCCCAGCTGGTGGCGTTGCGCAGCAGCTGGGCGCGGGATTCCTCGTAAGCAAAGAGGATCGCCCGCTCCTTGCTGCGGCAAGCATCTTCGACAAACTTGCTCACCAACAGCGTCTTGCCAGTACCGGTGGCCCCCGTGGCCAGGATGATCGAATCTTTGAAGAAGCCGCCCCCGCACATTTCGTCGAGCTTGGGGACGCCCGAACTCACGCGCACATTGGAGCTGCGCTGGGTGAGGCGCATGGCTCCGAGCGGGAACACGCTCATGCCATGGCTGCCCATGGTGAAGGGGAATTCCCCCTTCATGTGGGTGGTGCCGCGCAGCTTGAGGATCTCCACCGTGCGGCGACGGCGCTCACCCTCCAACACGTTGCGGAGGATCACCACGTTGTCGGAAACGAACTCCTCAACGCCGTAGCGCGCGATCGGGCCGTATTCATCGATGCGCTCGGTGGTCATCACCGTGGTAACACCGATTTCCTTGAGCCGAGCAATCAGGCGGAAGATCTCCCGCCGCACCACCGATACGGCGTCGTACTGCTGGAACACCGCCGTGATCGAGTCGATCGCCACGCGACGGGCCTTGTATTTGCGAATGGCGTAGTTGATCCGCTCAATCAGGCCCGAAAGATCGAAGCTTCCAGCCACGTCCTGGCCTTCAGGATCCGGTGAAGCATCAAGCAGGAAGAGCTTGTCCTGTTCCACCATCTCCTGCAGGTTCCAGCCGAAGCTGGCGGCGTTGCGGAGAATGTCGAGAGGCGACTCTTCGAAGGTCACGAAGATGCCGGGCTCGTTGTACTGGCGGATGCCGTTGTAAAGGAAATTCAACGAGAACACCGTCTTACCGGTGCCTGAGGTGCCGCTGATCAGGGTGGAGCGACCGATCGGGAGGCCGCCATGGCAAACGTCATCGAAGCCCTCGATCCCCGTCGGGAGCTTCTGCACCTGCATCAGCGTGCTGGAGGGGGGGGCGGGATCCTGCATCGAGGGGGGTGTCCTAACGGGACGGTAGGCAGTGGATGGGCGAAATCAAAGAAAGATGAACAAAAGATCGAGCCCGAGCTCGGAGGCCGCCTGATCAGCTGAGCTCATCGGCGTCATTCACTGGCAGGTCCTCGTCAATCCCGGCGAGGGCCTCATCGGAGAGCTCGTCGTAGAGCAGGTCAAGGCCGATCAGCACCCGCTCCCGGTCGGAGAGGTCACCGATGATCCGGCGCACCGGCGGTGGCAAGATCTTGGCCAGGGTGGGCGTAGCGAGGATCTTGTCTTCCTCGGCGAGCTGGGGATTCTTCAGAACATCGATCACCTTCAGCGCGTACACCCCCCGGAACTCGGTATCCAGGATGTTGCGCAGTGTTTTCAGCGCTCGCATGGAATTGGGCGTATTGCCCGCCACGTAGAGCTTCAGGATGTAGGTCTTGCGAGGACTCATGACAGGGGCCTCCGTATCAAACCGATGCCGAGCCACCTGCCCGCGGGGCAGGTGGTCCGACCAACGGCGCGTCGGGGGGTACGGAGCGGCGATACATCTCACAGAGGTGGGCCATGACGTCGATAAGGGCGAGGCGGTAGTCCTGGAGAAAATCGCTTTTATGCCCCTCCAGTTTGAGCTGTTTGGCAAAGCGATCAATCAGGTTTATGTGAATCTCAACAGTTTTGGTAATGGGAAGATCACAGAAAAATGCCGTATTCACAAAACTCTCTAGGGCCTGATTCGCGGCGGCTGGATCCCGGAAGTAACTGAGCAGCAGGTCGCGATAGGTGCGTTCGAGCGATCGCACCAATTCTTCCCGATCCTGCTCGGGAAGATTGCGAAGAAAGCGCGCCGGGTCGCGCTTGTAGAACACCCCGAGATAACCGAGCCGGCCCTGGAGCCTGTTCACCAGCTTCCAGCGCTCGGGAGCCTCGCCGGGCTCTCCGCCAGTGGGAGTTCTCTGCGCCCCCTGCTCAAGCCCCTGGCGGAGAAACCCTGAAATCGCGGCGTCGATGCTGTAGCGGAGCTGCTCCAGTTGATCCGGCGGCAGATGCACTTCGCAGGAGTGATAGTCCTCCTCCCCCGTGACATCGCCGATCACGACCGCCGGCAGAAGCAACCCCATGTCACGGAGGTTCTGGGCACTCACCGGATCAAGCACCCCCCGCTCCAGCAACAGAGCATCAAAGGAATCCCTCCGCTGCTCGATCTGGGCCACCGGATCGGCAGTGGCGTCGAGCGGTTCCAGGCTGACGGCCCGGTCTTTCAACCAGAGCCGGCAGGCGTCCTGCAGCCGCGGGTCGCGCATGAGGCAGCCAATGGTGAGTGCCGTGTCGGGCATCAACAGCGATGCAAACGGGCAAAGCCGCAACGGGTTCACCACAATGTTGACGAAAGTGCGCCCTGGAACGGAGGATCTTTGTTTGTCTTCCATTTGTCGTGCGCCAGGCCCAATGACGCAGCCCGCGTCAGCCTGGCCACGCCCCCGTCGTCATGAGCGAGACCACCTCCCCCGGCCCCTACGCCATCGTTGAGGCCTCCGGCCAGCAGTTCTGGCTGCAGCCCAACCGTTACGTCGATCTCGACCGGATTTCGGCCGACGTGGACAGCACTGTGACCCTCGAGAACGTGCTGTTGGTGAACGACGGCACCTCCGCCACCCTGGGCCAGCCCTACGTCAAGGGCGCCACCGTGGAACTGAAGGTGATGGCGCACCGCCGCGGTCCGAAGGTGATCGTGTACAAGATGCGTCCCAAGAAGAAGACCCGCCGCAAGAACGGCCATCGCCAGGAACTCACCCGCGTGATGGTTCAGTCGATCAAGGTGGGCGGCAAGGCCCTGGCCTGAGCCCTCGCGAACCGGCGTCCAGCCCCTCAACCGTTCCCCTGATTCCCTTCTGCAATGGCCCACAAAAAAGGCACGGGTTCCACCCGTAACGGTCGCGATTCCAACTCCAAGCGCCTCGGCGTGAAGGCCTACGGCGGCGAAACCGTGAGCTCTGGCTCAATCCTGATCCGCCAGCGCGGCACCTCTGTTCTCGCCGGCGTGAACGTGGGTCGCGGCTCCGACGACACCCTGTTCGCCCTGGTGGACGGCGTCGTGAGCTTCGACACCATCAAGCGCGGTCTTCGCACCCGCAAGCGCATCAACGTGGCTGTGGGCTGATCGCCGACCCGTTCGATTCCTTCAAGCCGGTGGCTGAGCGCCACCGGCTTTTTTGATGGCCTGCCCGTCAGGGCATCAGCCGATAGGCACGGGTGGTGATCAGGTGGGGGTGGAACACCTCCAGGAACCGAAGCTGGAGCGTGCGGAAGAAAGCCTCCACCAGCTCAGGCGCATCGAAATGGAAGGGGTATTCGCCGTTGTGCCCCTTGAAGAAATACCAATTGAGCAGGGCCACTGCGGCAGGGTTCATGCGGCTGGCGAAAATCTCCAGCTGGCCCGCGGGATCGGGCAAGTGCTCCAGCACATCGAGGCACACCACCGTGTCGAACCTGGGCGGCAGAGCGGGATCGTCGAGATCGCGGAAGCAGGTGAGCTTGGCGGCCAGCCCCAGCTGCTCAGCCCGGCGCTGCACAAATGCCCGGTTGTGGGGGTTGAGATCCACAAACCACACCCGCTCCACCTCAGGCCGTGCCGCTGCCGCCAGGGCATGGCTGCCGATGCCACCGCCGAAATCGAGCACCTGACCCCGGGCGAACTGCTGCTGCAGGCGCAGGGTGTCGGCGATGTAGTCGGCGCTGCCGAGGTGCCAGGCCGCCAGCTCGAGCAGATGGACCGTTCCCACCGTGTCTTCGTAGAAGCTGCCGGCCTTCTCGGCATCGAAAGCTCCGGGGTGGAGCGCTGCCAGATCGGCCGTACTGCGGGGCAAGCGCTGCTCCAGCTCGGCGGTTGAGAGCTGCAGATAGGCGCCCAGCTGCTGGCGGAGGCCGAAGCCATCGGCCAGGAAGCCTTCCACGTTGAGGGGGGCAGTGGCCTGCTGCTGCGTCACGCCAGCCCTGAATGCGACGCTCAACCTACGCGCCGGCCCCCTTCATCCCATGGCAGAACAGGTGCCCTGCGGCTTCCTGGTGCTTGATAAGCCCGCCGGCCTCACCTCCCACGCCTGCGTGGGCAAGGTGCGCAGGGCCTACGGGCTGCGCCGCGTGGGCCATGGCGGCACCCTCGATCCAGCCGTGACCGGTGTGCTGCCGATCGCCGTGGGGGCCGCAACCCGACTGCTGCCTTACCTGGAGGGCGATAAGGCCTACCGAGGCGTGGTGCAGCTGGGACTCCGCACCAGCACCGACGATCTGGAGGGGGAGGTGCTCAGCCGATGCCCCGTGCCAGCCCTCGATCCCGCGGCCCTGGAGCTGGCCCTGGCGGCGTTTCGAGGCCCAATCCAGCAGCGGCCACCCCAGGTGTCGGCCGTGCATGTGGATGGGGAGCGGGCCTATGCCCGCAGCCGCCGCGGCGAAACGGTGGAGCTGGCGGCTCGGTCCGTCACGGTTTACCGCCTGGAGCTGCTGGGTTGGGATCAGGCCAGTAGCCAGCTGGAGCTGGAGGTGCATTGCTCCGCAGGCACCTACATCCGCTCCCTGGCCCGCGATCTGGGGGAGGCCCTGGGTTGCGGCGGCGCCTTGGCCCGCCTGCGCCGCACCGAGGCCCTGGGCTTCGGGCTGGACCAGGCGGTGACCCTGGAAGCACTCCCCCAACCCCTGCTGGATCCCCTGGCGGCCCTGAGCCACCTGCCCCAGCAGTGGCTTGAGCCCGAGCAATGGAACGGCTGGCGCTGCGGCCGCGCCTTCCCGGCCACCCAGGCGCTGGATGCGGATGCCCCGGTGGCCGTGCTGGGCCCGGATGGCAACCTGGCCGGCATGGCCCGAGCCGTGGCCGGGGGCCTGCTGCAGCCCAAGCTGGTCTTCGACGCGGCGGGCTGAACCACCAGGCGCCGCCTGTTCGTCGTTTCGCCCGTTACCGATCCCGATGGCCGGCCACAGCAAGTGGGCCCAGATCAAGCGCACCAAGGCGGTGGTGGATGCCAAGCGCGGGGCGGTGTTCACCCGGCTAGGGCGCGAAATCATGGTGGCCGCCCGCGGCGGCGCCGATCCGGCCGGCAACTTCCAACTGCGCACGGCGATCGAGAAGGCTAAGGCGGCCCGCATGCCCAGCGCCAACATCGAGCGCGCCATCGCTAAAGGCTCCGGCCAGCTCAGCGGCGAGGGCGAGCAGTTTGAAACCGTGCGCTACGAGGGCTATGGCGCCGGCGGCGTGGCCGTGCTGGTGGAAGCCTTCACCGACAACCGCAACCGCACAGCCGCCGAATTGCGCCTGGCCTTCAGCAAGAACGGCGGCAACCTGGGTGAAACCGGCTGCGTGGGCTACCTGTTTGAGCAGCGCAGCGTGGCGCGGCTCGCCCCGGGCAGCAGCCAGCCCGAGATCCATGAAGATGCGCTGCTGGAGAGCTTGCTGGCCCTCGAAGAAAGCGGAGGCCCGGCAGCCCTGGGCTACGAACTGCTGGACCCAAACGCTGAGGAAGATGGCGATGGGGCCGGCGCAGAAGTGTTCGGCGCGTTCGAAGATCTGGAACGACTGCAAGACGGCCTACGCCGTCAGGGCTGGCAGCTGATCAGCTGGGAACACCGCTGGATGCCGCAAACCTCCTGCAACCTCAGCGATCCAGAGCAGTTGCGCCGCTGCCTGCGCATGCTCGATGCGCTCGAATCCCTCGACGACGTGCGCAGCGTGAGCTCCAACCTCGACGCCGATGCCGATGCGATGGAGGCGGCCGTGGCCCTCGGTTGAGGCCCTGAGCTGATCAACCCTGAACCCAGGGCGCTGCCTCCCGATCGGCGATCACGGTGACGGCCCGGTGCTGCTGCAGCCAGCTGGCCGGCAGCGCCGCCGTCGGCGGCTCCTCCAGCACCCGGCGCAGGATGTCGGCCTTCGCTGGCCCCGTAACCACCAGCAGGATCTCCTCGGCCGCCAGGATCTCGGCCAGGCCCAGGGTGATGGCCAGCTCGGGCACCAACGCCGGATCGCCACCGAAGGCCGCCGCGTTCTGCTGGCGAGTCGCCGGGCTCAGCGGCAGACAGCGGCAGCGGGCATCGGTAGCGCAGGGGGGCTCGTTGAAGCCCACATGGCCATTAAGCCCAAGCCCCAGCAGCTGGAGCCCAATCCCACCGGCCGCTGCCAGGTCAGCGGCGTAGCGAGCCGCTTCGGCAGCGGGGTCTGCAGCAGCCCCTTCCGGCAGCTTGACCCGGGCCGGATCCAGGGCCAGGGGAGCCGTCAGGTGCTGATGCATGAAGGAGAGGAAGCTGCGCGGGTCGCTGGTGGCCAGGCCCACGTACTCATCAAGGTTGAAGCTGCTCCAGCATTGCGAGAGCACTGCACGCTCCAGGGCCGGAAGCGCCTCCCAACGCTCAGCAAGGGCGGCGTACACCGGCTCCATCGTGCGCCCGGTGGCCAGCCCAAGGGGCCGCCGTCCCCGACGGCAAGCCTGCAACAAACGCTCGGCCACCGCCGCCGCCACCGCCGTGGCATCGGGCTCCACCCGCAGCTCCACGCTCAGGGAGTCCCATAGGGGCGCAGCTGGGTGCCCCGGTAGTAGTGGCTGAGGATCTGCTCGTAACTGCGGCCCTGCTGGGCCATCGCATAGGCGCCCCACTGGCTCATGCCCACCCCGTGGCCAAAGCCGCGGCCGATGGCTATCAGCGTCGGTTGGGACAGTTGCAGCGGCGGGGAATCGATCGACGGCAGCGGCGGCGGCATCTGGGGCTGGCTGGCGCTGGCCTCCGCCGGCACCAATGCCACCTCTGGCGCCACGGTTTCAAAGCGCACCATGGTGCTGCGCAGGCCCAGCCGGCTGCGCAGCTCCGGGCCGGTGAGCACCAGGGTGCCGGCCGGGCCGATCACGCGTGCCTGGTGAATGCGGCCGCTGCCGGTGGTGGCCAGCACATCAATGCGCGTGGCGCCGCCGATCTCCCGGAAGGCCTTGCGCAGCATCTCCGGATCGAGGCGTTGCTGCCACTGGCTCACCGGGCTGGCGGCATCGAAGTCGGGAACGCTCACCAGATAGGGGAGCTGGCGGCTCCAGAGATCGCCACTGTTCTCGGTGCTGCCGCCGGCGCTGCTGTGGAACACGGCATTGGCCAGGTCGCCGTCGAAGGTGAGCACCTGGCCGCGGGTGGCGGCCACCGCCTCGCGGGTGGAGGGCCTTTCAGCCTCGATGCCCTTGTACACCTGGCTGGCCACGGTGGCCTTCACATCGAAGGCAGCGGCGGGCTTGCGCTGGCGGAGGGCATAGGTGCGGGCGGCCACCGCCTGGGCCCGCAGCGCGGGCTGGGGCCAGCTGGCCGGCATCTCACTGCCCACCACGCTGGGCAGGTAGGTCTCGAGCGGCACGTGGTTCACGGCCTGGAGGCTGGCGCGACCCACCAGCACCTGGAGCTGGCCCCGATAGCGCCGCTGCTGCAACTGGAAATCCCCCTGGGGCGGCTCCGCCTGGGCCGCATCGGCAGCTGCAGGGACGGCCGAACCGATCACCGCCCGCAGGCTGAAGGGCTGCAGCCACAGGGCGCTGCCGGCTGGAAGCAGCTCGCGGCTGCGGCCGTCGTCGAGCACCACCACCCCGTCTTGCAGGAGCAGGCGCACGCTCTGGCCCGCCGGAATCACGATGCCGCCGGGATTGAGCCGCAGGGGCCGATCCAGCGCCGCAATGGTGAGCGCGCTGCTCTCAGCCAGCAGCACCCGCAGCATCGGCTCGGTGGCCTGGGGGGCCATACCCCGCTCCTGGGCGATGGCGGCCTGCTGCAACGGCAGGGCACCAGGCACCAGCCCCGCAGCCAGCAGGAGCAATGGCACCAGCCGGTGGCGGAAGCGGCGGAACACGAACGTGGCGGGAAGGCCGGGGCACGCCATTGTGGCCGCCGTGGCAGCATGCGCCAGAGGCACAGCGCGCGTGCAGGTCACCTTTCTGGGCACCAGCTCGGGCGTTCCGACCCGAGGCCGCAATGTGTCGGCGGTGGCCCTACGGCTGCCCCAGCGCAGTGAGCTGTGGCTTTTCGACTGCGGTGAAGGCACCCAGCACCAGTTCCTGCGCAGCGAACTGCGGGTGAGCCAACTCAGCCGTGTCTTCATCACCCACATGCATGGCGACCACGTGCTGGGTTTGCCGGGGCTGCTGGCGAGCCTGGGCCTGGCGGGAGCCTGCACCGGCATCGATCTCTACGGCCCCGATCCCCTGCGCGATTACCTGGAAGGTGTGTTGCGCACCACCTCCACCCGCATCGGCTACCCGGTGCGCAGCCACAAGGTGAAGAATGCCGCCGCCAGCGGTGAGCTCGTGCTCGACGACGGCGACCTCACCGTTCGGTGCACCTCATTAACCCACCGGGTGCCGGCCTATGCCTACCGGGTGGATCAGAAACCCCGGGCCGGCCGCTTCGACATCGAGCAGGCCCGCGCCCTCGGCATTCCTCCAGGTCCCATTTACGCCGAGCTGAAGAAGGGCCGCACCGTGACCCTCGACGACGGGCGGATCATCAAAGGCACAAGCCTCTGCGGGCCGGAGCGCCCTGGCGCCAGCGTTGTGTATTGCACCGACACGGTGTTTTGCGAGGCGGCTGTGGAGCTGGCGCAGGGTGCTGACCTGCTGATCCACGAGAGCACCTTCTCCCACGCCGAAGCGGAGATGGCCTTCGCCCGCCAGCATTCCACCAGCACCATGGCCGCCCAGACAGCCCTCGCCGCCGGCGTGAAGCAGCTGGCCCTCACCCACTTAAGCCCCCGCTACGTGCCGGGCAACCCCGTAACGCCCGACGACCTGCTCAACGAAGCCCAAGCGATCTTCGCCAACACGGTGCTGGCCAAGGACTTCCTCAGCATTGATGTGATCCCGCCGGAGCCGGAGCAGGCGCCAGACGCGAGCTGAGCTCGCATCAGCCCCTGCAACAGTTCACGCCATTCGCCACCGGAGGCCCCATCCCCCGTGATACAAGGTCTCCGATGCGGTGATCACCGCCCTTCCGCCCGGCTTCTCCTGATGGCCTCCTCCCTCACCTCAGCCATTCGCGCGCTGGCCCGCACGCTTCTGGCCCTGCCCCTGGCCCTGCTGCTGCTGGCCAGCTTCGGAGCCCCTGCCCAGGCCGCCCAGTGGACCACCGATCAGCTGACGGTTCCCGCAGACGCCGACGGCAGCCTGGTGACCTTCACCGAGCAGGAGATCCGCACCGGCCGCAAGCTGTTCAACAACAGCTGCGGTGAGTGCCATGCCGGCGGCATCACCAAGACCAACCACAACGTGGGCCTCGACCCCGAGACCCTGGCCCTGGCCACCCCCGCCCGCGACAACGTGGCAGCCCTGGTGGACTACATGAAGGACCCCACCAGCTACGACGGCGAGTACTCCATCTCCGACGTGCACCCCAGCATCCGCAGCAGCGACATCTTTGTGAAGATGCGCGATCTCGACGACGAAGACCTGCGCGACATGGCTGGTTACATGCTGGTGGCCCCGAAGGTGCAGGGCCTGCAGTGGGGTGGCGGCAAGATCTACTTCTGATTCAGGCTCGAATGATTCGCCGAGCTCCTCAAAGCTCCCGGATCCAGATCTCAGGCCCCGGCTCCGGCCGGGGCTTTTTTGTGGGCGGGCACGGCCTAAGCCGCAGGCGGATGGGTGTTGGCCGGATCGTTGGAGGCAGGCAGCTTGCTATACCACCACTCCTGCAGCTCCGCCGAAAGGCGCACCGGAAACAGGGTGATCACGGAGCGGGTTGGGCGGGCACCTGGCTGCAGCAGCTCCACGGCGTAGGAGGGGCAGCGGCGGGCCGCCAGGTCGGCCACCAAGCGACGACCCACCCGGCGCCAGCTCGGCTCCTTGCTGCGCCAGGCCAGCCGGCAGCAGGGCCAGGGCAGCTCCTC
>CAIOXF010000187.1 GCA_903862155.1 uncultured cyanobacterium
GGTTCCCGGCAGCGCTCCAGCCGCTGATGGAGCTCCCACACCGCGTCTCCCAGCCAGGCCAGCTGCAGGGGGCCGAGCTCGGAGGCGGGGGGGTGAGCCCGAAGTCCCGCCAGCCAGTGCTCAGGCGGCGAGGCGGCCAAGGGCGGTGTCGAGATCGGGCTGGAGATGGAGGAACTCCTCAAGGCGCACCAGCTTCACCGTCTGCACCACCCGGGCATTGCCCACCACCAGGAACTGCTGGCCATCGGTGTTGCACTGCTTGGCCAGGTTCACCAGGGCCCCGAGGCCCGATGAATCGATGAAGTCGATGTGGGTGAGGTCGAGCACCAGGGGATGGGAGGCGCTGCGGTGGGCGTCCAAGAACTCACCAAACTGCTTGTCGGAGTAGGCGTCGAGCTGGCCGGTGAAGTGGAACAGCTGGCAGTGCGCCTGCTGCTCGAAGCCCCCACGCAGGGACACCGTGAGTCGCTGCAGGTCGTTGATGGCTCCAGCCCCCGAGGCGTGTCTGGCGCGAAGTGTAGGGATCGTGACCGGTGCTGCAGCACTCGCAACAAAAGTGCGACAGGCCGCTGCAATGGCCACTCAGCGCCGCTCGGCCATCAGGGCGGTGAAGCGGGCGAAGTGGTGGTCGGCGTCGTGGGGGCCGGGGCTGGCCTCCGGGTGGTACTGGACCCCAAACACGGGCTGATCGCGCATGGCCAGGGCCGCCACGGTGCGGTCGTTGAGATTGAGGTGGGAGACATCCACCCGCTCACTCGGCAGCGACGCGGCATCGATGGCGAAGCCGTGGTTCTGGCTGGTGATCTCCACCTCACCCGGGGAACCACAGGGATGGTTCAGGCCGCGGTGGCCGTAGCCCAGCTTGAAGGTGGTGCCGCCCATGGCCAGACCCAGGATCTGGTGCCCCAGGCAGATGCCGAACAGGGGCAGATCCCGCTGCTCCAGCAGGTGTTTGGCCAGGGCTATCCCACTGGTCACCGCCGCCGGGTCGCCAGGGCCGTTGGACAGGAACACCCCCTCGGGATTGCAGGCCAGCACCTGCGCGAGGGTGGCCTCGGCCGGCAACACGGTGACGCTGCAGCCGTGGGCGGCCAGGCGCTCAAGGATGGCGCGCTTGATGCCGAAATCGATCGCCACCACCCGGTAGGGGTTGGCGGGGCTCTCCTTCACGCGGGCGTCAAAGTCGGCAGGGCACACGCTCTGCCAGTCGTAGGGCTCGCGGGTGCTCACCTGGGCAGCCAGGTTCAGACCACTCATCGAGGGAGCGGAGCGCACCTGCTCCAGCAGGGCTGCTGGGCTCGTGCCATCGGTGCTGATGGCTCCGTTGATCGCCCCACCTTCACGCAGGTGACGCACCAGGGCACGGGTGTCGATGCCGCAGATGCCCACCACCTGGTGCTGCACCAGCCAGCCCTCCAGATCCCCCTCGCTGCGCCAGTTGCTGGCCACCGGCGAGAGCTGGCGGGCAATCACGCCACGCACGTGGGGCTTGTCGGCCTCCTGGTCGCAGGCGTTCACGCCGGTGTTCCCCAGCTCCGGGTAGGTGAAGGTCACCAGCTGCCCGGAATAGCTGGGGTCGGTCATGACCTCCTGGTAGCCGGTCATGCCGGTGTTGAACACCACCTCGCCGATGGCGGTACCTGTGGCGCCGAAGGCCTGACCCCGCAACACCGTGCCGTCGGCCAACACCAGCAGGGCGGCGGGTGCTGGGGAAGACGGCTCACTCACGGCGAAATCGGGCGCGGCATGGATGCCTGAATCATCCCCCAGGGGCTGCCGGGAGGGCCGCACGCAGGGCTTCCAGCCGCTGCCAACCGCTGCCACTGGCCAATGCGGAGCGGGCCTGCTCCACCCCGGCCTCCACACTGTCCGCCACACCGGCGGCCCAAAGCACAAGGGCCGTGTTGAGCAGCACCACATCGGCCTGGGCCTGGGTGCCCTTCCCCTGCAGCACCGCTTCGAGAATCTCGCGGTTGCATTGAAGGTCGCCACCCGCCAGGGCTTCGATCGGTGCCGGCTGCAGGCCAAGGCTGGCCGGATCGAGGCTGTCGGCGCGCACCTGCCCGTTGTCCACCAGGCGCAACTGGTTGAGGCCCGCCAACGAAGCCTCATCCAGGCCGCCTTCGCCATGCACCACCACGGCCCGCTGCAAGCCAAGCAGCGCCAGGGCCTCCGCCATCGGATCCAGCAGATCAGAGCGGGCCACCCCCAACACCTGGGCCTCCGGCCGCAGGGGGTTCACCAGGGGCCCGAGCAGGTTGAACACGGTGCGCACCCCGAGGCTTCGGCGCAGCGGTGCCAGGCCCACCAAGGCCGGATGCCACCCCGGTGCAAATAGAAAGGTGACTCCCGCCTGCGGCAGGGCCGCCACCACCTGGGCGGGCGGGGCCTGCAGATGGATGCCCAGGGCCTCCAGCACATCGGCGGAGCCCACCTTGCCGCTGGCGCTGCGGTTGCCATGCTTGGCCACATGGGCCCCGCAGGCGGCCGCCACAAAGGCCACGGCCGTGGAGATGTTGAAGCTGTCGGCACCATCGCCTCCGGTGCCGCAGGTATCCACCAAAGGAAGGCAGGGCCGGTCGCCGGGCAGGGGGGCCGCATCCCGCAGCACCATCGCCATGGCAGCCAGCTCCTCCCCGCTGGCACCCTTGGCCCGCAGGGCCGCCAACAGGGCTCCGGTGAGCACCGGATCGATGGCCTCAGCCAACCAGCCGCGCATCAGGGCCTCGGCCAGATCGGTACTGAGGGACTGGCCCTGGAGCAGCTGCTCCAGCAGGGCGGGCCAGGAGGGAAAAACGCTTGTCACAGCTGGGGTAGGAGCGGCGAATGCACCGGCAACGGGGCCCATGCAAGCAAGAAAAAA
>CAIOXF010000188.1 GCA_903862155.1 uncultured cyanobacterium
CCGGGCATTGGGGTGGGTATGCATAGGTGGTGAGCTTTACGGGACGGCGGTGACACTCCGACCCTGACGAGCTCACACCCACTTGTCAGCTGAACAACCTGCTGGGACTACACACCTAGCCCCCTGCCCCTCGCCGGCCCATTGCGCCCGCGTTGATTGGCCCATGGCCGATCCCCAGGCGGCGTTGGCGGCACTGCTGCCCGTGATCGAGGCCACCCCGCGCACCGAGGTGGTGGAGCAGGGCAACGGCTACCTGCATGCCACTGCCACCAGCGCATTCTTCGGCTTTGTGGATGATCTCGAGCTCTACGCCGACGCTGAGCACGGGGTACTCCAGGCCCGGTCTGTATCGCGCGTCGGCGACTCCGACCTGGGCGTGAACAGCCACCGGCTCGAGACGCTGCGGCAGTCCTTAGCCGGCTGACTCCCAGTTCGGGCTGTGGGCAATCACCGCCCGGCAGAACGTGAGTAGCTCCTTGGGCGACATGTCGTGTTTGGCGTCTTTGGTGCGCCAGGCGCAGATCACGAAGTTGGGTTCGGGTTCGTCTGTGAGGTGGTCGATGGTGGGCACCATCGCGAACTGCTTTTTGTGTTCGCTGGTTCCCGCAGCGGAATCGCGGTTGTCGTAGGTGCCGATCAGATGCCAGTCGAGGGCCTCACCCGTCCAGTGGTCGCGCCCGTCGCTGGCGAGCACGGCGTCGTGGATGGCCAAGCGGTATTGCTGCACGTTGCCGGTGCCGCCGCGTTTCTGGTCGCGCTTGCACAGCGTGACCGCCTTGCGCTGCACCCAGCTCGGGTAAGTGAGCTTGCACTCCGCGGGCATCCACTCCGGCGCTGGGGTGCTCATGGTCTTCCGTCTGCTCCCCTCCAGAATGGAACTCTGGAGCTTCGGCCATGACCCCAGCCCTGGGCTTCGGCCAATCCCGCGCATCCCTGCCCGCTGCTTGCCCCTGCGGCGGCGGGGCTTACGGCAGTTGCTGCGGGCCGTTGATTGCGGCCGAGCGGTTGGCCGCCACGGCAGAGCAGTTGATGCGCTCGCGCTACAGCGCCTTTGCCCTCGCGGCGAAGGATCCCCAGGCGCTTGAGCACCTGCTGCGCACCCATCCCGAACCGGCTGAGAAGCCGGCGGCGCGGCGCAGGGCCCTACAGGCCAGTGTCCGCGAGTTGCAGTGGATTGGACTCAGCGTGCTCAAGTGCCAGCAAGGCGGTCCGCGAGATCAGCACGGCACGGTGTTGTTTGAGGCCCGCTGGCGTGATCGTGAGCACCACGAAGGTGTGCTGCGGGAATGCTCCCGCTTCGGGCGTGGCGAGGCGGGCGAATGGCTCTATCTCGATGCCATCAGCCTGGAGGACAGATCCGGGGCCTGAGCGGTTTGGCATGGCGTGTGAACTTCCGTCTCGCAGCGGCCAGCCCCGCGTGCCCTACCTAGCGTGAACACAGTCATTGATCACTGTGGCCATGACGGATGTCACGCCTGGCGGCCATCAGGCTGGCCCTGAATTCGTGGCTTGGGCCAAGCACCACGACGCAGAGAAGAAGGCTTACAACGCCGATCGTGCCAAGGCGAGCGAGCATCAGAACCCTGAAGGCAGCGCCACTGCCATCCATGGCGAACAGGCCTGGGCCGCTCGCCGCGACCACGAACAGCGCCTCCACGACAGCGCCATCGAACAGATGAAGCCCCACGATCGGTAGGGCCGGAGGACAAGTGAGGCGAACTTCATCGAGGCTTAACCCCGAGTAAATCTTTCCTTGCCCCGCTTCTGATTAAGTCGGGTTTTTAGTGGTGTGGCCGTAGCCATCGTGCTGGCGCTGGGGTTTGTCTTCCGATTTGTCTTGGCGGCCCTTCTGCCGCCTGGCTACGACGAGGCTTATTACCTGTTTTACGGCCAGAACCTGAGCCTCAGTTACTTCGACCATCCCATCGCTGTTGGGTTGTGGTCGTGGTTTGGTCAGGGTCTTGGCACAACGCCTCTGGCACTTCGCTTCCCATCGGTGTGCAGCTACACGCTGGCGCTGGGGCTCCTGGGCTCTGCCACAGCTCGATGGTTTGGCCCCCAGGCGCGTTTCTGGACGCTGTTGGTTGGCAGTTTCTGCCCGCTCGTCTTCATCTGCGGCGGGGTGTTGTTGCTGCCTGACGCCCCTCTGCTGCTGGCCCTGGCCCTGCTGCTGTGGTGGTTGTCCCGCCATCCTCGCGCTACCCCAGCTAACGCCCGCCAGGCCTTCGAACTCGGAGCCGTATTCGCAGCAATCACGTTGTCGAAATACCACGCTCTGCTGGTGTTGCCGGCCCTGCTCGGCTGGACCCTCACCCATCGCAAGGCTCGCTCAGGCTGGCGTACCCCCTGGCCCTGGTTGGCGGTGATGGTGTGGGGCCTGCTGTCTTCGCCGCTATGGATTTGGAACCATCACCACGGCTGGGTGTCGTTGCTGTTTCACACCGGTCGCACCACCCAAGACCTCGGTTATGCACCGGATGGTTCCCTGCTGTTTCTGCTCTCCCAGTTGGGCATGCTCTTCCCCCCGATTGGCATCCTGCTGCTGCTTAGCTTGTGGGTGTGCCCTTCAGGTGAAGTCCGTTGCCGGGAGGTGGCCGGTCTGCTGCGCTGGCTGGTGTGGCCCCAGGTGGTGGTGTTCGTGCTGCTGGCCGGTCGCATGCAGGTGATGGCGAGCTGGCTGGTGCCGGCCTGGTGGATGTTGCTTCCCTTGGCGGGCCACTGGTTGTCGCGTCGTAACTGGCGGTCGCTGCAGCTCCGCGCCGTTGGTTTCAGCACCGCTTCGATCCTGCCGCCGCTGCTGCTACTCGTTGCCGGCCAGGCGCGTTGGGGGTTGCTGGAACCCCTGCTGCCCACGCGCAGTGATCCTTCGGCCCAGCTGATGCGCCCCCAGGACATCAGCCGCACCATCCAGGCCCATCCCGCTATCTGGCAGGCCCTCCAGAAGGCCGACGTGATTGCCTCCCATCGCTATGAGATGCCCGGGTTCCTGGCCTTGGCACTCGGCTCCAACACCCAGGCCCGCTTCACCGCCTTCAGCGACGACCCTCGTGGCTTTGCTTTCTGGGATCCGCCCGGTGCGTTTTCTGCTGCCAATGGCGTGATTTTTGCGCCCGTGGAGCCCGGTCGGCCGCTGCACCAGCGCCAGTTCCCCAGGATCACCTCGCGACTGGAGCCGCTCGGTGTGGTGCAGGTGCGCCGAGCCGGCAGGCCTTCGGTGGAGCTGGAATTCGTGCGCTTTGCACCTCTCAGTGGTGCCTATCCCCTCCCTCCTGCTCGATTGCGGCAGGGATGATGCATTCCCGTTGCAGACCGATGTTGGTGCTTCGTTTTCGCTCTCTTGCCCTGGCGCTCACTGTGTTCGGTTCTGCCGCTCAGGCTGCGCCCTTCAGCTTCAACCCGGTGTCGTTCGCGGGCTTCGCTAACCAGACTTTCAAGAACGACGGCAAGCCCCTGTTCGTGCGCAACCTCGGCAACTGCATGCGCGAAGGCAAGAACAAGGCTGGTTACCGCTGCTTCAAGGGTGAATTGCTGGAAGATCTGCCCGCCAAGAAGGGCCGCAACTTCTGCACGCTCGATGCCATCTGGTACGTGCCCTTCAGCAAAACGGTGCAGGTCCGTACGGCCAACTGTCAGTTCCGCACCGACCAACAGCGCGCCATCGATCAGGGCCAGAAGCTGCTGCGTCAGGGCCTTGAGCAGCTGGAGAACTTCAGCCGTTGAGCGCGCCGGTTGAAGTGGCGCTGGCCATGCTCGAGCGCGATGGCCGCTGGTTGATGCAGCTGCGCGACAGCATCCCGGGCATCGTGGCGCCGGGCTGCTGGGGCCTCTTCGGCGGCCATCTCGATTCCGGTGAAACGCCGGAGCAGGCCGTGCGCCGCGAGCTGATCGAGGAAATCGGCTGGCCTGCCGGTGAACTCAACTTCTGGCGCAGCCACACCAACGAACGGCGGGTGGCGCATCTTTTCCTGGGCCCGCTCACGGTGCCGCTGGAGCAACTGCAGCTCCTTGAGGGCGAAGCCATGGCCCTGGTGAGGAGTGCTGAACTGCTCAGCGGCCGCATCTGGAGTGAAGCTGTGCAGGAGTTCCGACCCTTGGCTCCCGGCCTGGGGGAAGCACTGGGGCCGCTGCTGAAACCCCACTAAGGTAGTGATCTGCACTACTGCGTTCCATGGCTGTGGTGAGCGCCGCTGAGGCCAATCGGTCTTTCTCTCAGGTGTTGCGCGAGGTGGCTGCCGGTGAAACCTTCACGGTGCTCTCCCGCGGTAGACCCGTGGCCACGATTTCCCCAGTGGGTCTGGAGCTCGAGGCCTATCGCGCTCCCCCCCGGGCCCTGCTCGCCCGCCTGGCATCGCGTCCGGTTGTGGAGCAGCCCTGCATCTGGACCCGCGACGAGCTCTACGACTGATGCGCGTTGCGCTTGACACCAATCTGCTCGTGTACGCCGAGGGGTTTGGTGATCGCGATCGGGTGCTCAGATCTCGCGGCCTGCTGGAGCAGTTGGCGATAGCCGACGTGGTGATTCCGGTGCAGTGCCTCGGCGAGTTGTTCCGGCTGCTCGATTCCACGGCCGATGCTTGGCGTGGAGCCATGGATCTCTGGTGAACGCCCACCAGTTCGCGGTGTGGGATGCGCTGGTGTTGAACGTGGCGGCTGAGGGCGGTGCGCGCTTGCTGCTCACCGAAGAGATGCATCCCGGCTTCAGTTGGCGCGGGGTGC
>CAIOXF010000189.1 GCA_903862155.1 uncultured cyanobacterium
CAACACCGGCTCTTCCCCGCACCCTGATGCTGCTGGGCAGCGGCGAGCTGGGGAAGGAGGTGGCGATCGCCGCCCAGCGGCTGGGCTGCCGGGTGATCGCCGTGGATCGCTACCCCGGCGCGCCGGCCATGCAGGTGGCTGATGCCTGGGACGTGATCCCGATGACCGATGCCACGGCCCTCAAGGCCGTGGTGCGCCAGCACCAGCCGGATCTGCTGATTCCCGAGATCGAGGCGCTGGCGGTGGACGCCCTGGCGGAGCTGGAGGCCGAGGGCACCACGGTGATTCCCACGGCGCGGGCCACGGCGGTGACCATGAACCGCG
This sequence comes from uncultured cyanobacterium, assembly GCA_903862155.1. Classification (GTDB taxonomy): domain Bacteria; phylum Cyanobacteriota; class Cyanobacteriia; order PCC-6307; family Cyanobiaceae; genus UBA5018. The sequence continues at coordinate 325 of CAIOXF010000189.1, forward strand.
ACCGCATCCGCGACCTAGCCGCCCGCAACCTGGGGCTGCGCACGGCGCGCTTCGCCTATGCCGAGAGCGCCGAAGAGCTCGCCGCCGCCGCCGCGCCCCTGGGCTGGCCCGTGGTGGTGAAGCCGGTGATGAGCTCGTCGGGGAAGGGGCAGAGCGTGGTGCAGGGGCCGGAGGGGATCCAGGCCGCCTGGGAGGCCGCCATGGCCGGGGCCCGGGGTGAGGGCGCCCGGGTGATCGTGGAGGAGTTCCTCCAGTTCGAACTGGAGATCACCCTGCTCACGGTGAAGCAGTGGGACGGCCCCACCCTGTTCTGCCCGCCGATCGGCCACATCCAGGAGCGGGGCGACTATCAGTGCAGCTGGCAGCCGGCCGCCATGGGCCCCGAACAGCTGGCAAGCGCCCAGGCGATGGCCAAGGCCGTGACGGATGAGCTGGGCGGCGCCGGGCTGTTCGGCGTGGAGTTCTTCCTCTGCCGGCGGCCGGGCAGCAGTGATCCCGCCGATCTGGAGGTGGTGTTCTCCGAGCTCTCACCGCGCCCCCACGACACGGGCCTGGTGACCCTGATGGGCCAGAACCTCAGTGAGTTCGAGCTGCACGTGCGGGCCGTGCTGGGGCTGCCGATCCCGGAGATCCAATCCCTGGGCGCAGCCGCCAGCCGCGTGATCCTGGCCGGCGAGAGCCTGGAGAGCGTGGCCTTCAGCGGGGTGGCCGAGGCCCTCGCCGAGCCCGACACCCAGGTGCTGCTGTTCGGCAAGCCCGATGCCCGCCCCCACCGGCGCATGGGGGTGGCCCTGGCCCGCGGGGCCAGCGAAGCCGATGCCCGCCGGCGAGCCGATGCTGCGGCGGCACGGATCCAGGTGCTGCCAGGCCACTGAAGCGGCCTGCGCCCACTGGTGCAGGCGAGATTCGCTCCTTATGGTGCGCCGATCAGGAAGCGCCATGAGCCAGGCCCAGCCCCGTCCGCCCCGGCGTCGCCGCAGTGATCGCAGCAGTGATCGCAGCAGCAGCGGCCGGCAGCGCGGTGGGGCGGAGGTCACCGACCTGCGCGAACGCCGCAGGAGCAGCGAGCGGGCCAAGGCAGACCGCCAGCGCCGCACCCCCAGCCCTGCGACGGCCAAACCGACCAAACCGCGGCGCCGCTTGCCGCTGATCCCCTTCGCGCTGGGGGTGGCCTTCGGTGTTGGCCTCGCCGGCCCCCTGCCCCAGCTGGCCAGCGGCGCCCTCGCGGCGCTGCTGCACGGCCCCACCAAGCTGGCAGGACTGGTGAATCCGTTCGGCCTGGGAGACCGCCAGGTGCTGGTGCTCGGCACCGACAAGGTGGCCGACAACACCGACGTGATGTTCACCGTGCAGGTGAAGGACGGCACCACCCGGGTGACCCAGGTGCCCCGCGACACCTTCGTGGAGAGCGACGCCTATGGCGTCACCAAGGCCAATGCCCTGTTCGCCCTGGGGGGCGCCGACGCGGCGAAGCGGGAAGTGGGCCACCTGGTGAACGCTCCGGTGGAGCGCTACCTGAAGGTGAACCTGCGGGCGGTGGAGCGGCTGGCGGATGCGCTCGGCGGCGTGGAGGTGGAGGTGCCCAAGCGCATGTATTACGTGGACAACAGCCAGGGGCTCTACATCGACCTCTATCCCGGCCGCCAGCTGCTGAAGGGTGAAGCGCTGGAGGGCTTCCTGCGCTTCCGCCACGACGAACTGGGCGACCTGGGCCGGATGGAACGCCAGAAACTGGTGCTGCGCGAAGTGTTCCGCAAGCTGGTGCAGCCCAGCACCCTGACCCAGCTGCCGGCCCTGCTGAAGATTGCCGGCGACGACGTGAAGACCGACCTCACCCCGGTGGAGATGGGGCAACTGCTCACGGCCATGGCCGGCAGCAACCTGGCCACCAGCCAGCTTGCGGGGCGCTTGTTCTGGCAGGACGACCTCAGCTACTGGATGCCGAACTCCAACAGCCACTACGCCGGAGTGGTGAGCAACGAACCGACGAGCCCCTGAACCACCAAACCCCTGGTGCGCCCAGCTGGCCCTCCCAACTCAGCGCCGCAGGAAGTGGTGGTGATCCAGGCCCTCCAGCAGGCCCCAGGCCTGGGGTTTGGAGGCGAAATACACCCGGCGATGGCCCCGCAGGCTGTCCATGCTGGGGTCGTGATCGTGGGGCACCACGCCGAGGGTCAAGCCCGAGAGCAGCTGGTCGTCGCCCTGCTGGCTGGCCTCCACCAGCACCGAGCCCAGGGGCAAACCCCAACCATGGGCAAGGAAGCGCAGGGCCTCGGTTTTGGATGCCGGCAGCGGCAGCACGTCGATGAAGCGGTGATGGAAGAGGTAGGGCCGGGCCGGTAGGCCGTGCTGCCGCAGGGTCTGGCGCACCAGCGGCAGCAGACCGGGATCGGGGCTGGGCAACACGTAGCCCACCTTGAACAGACCCTGATCGTCCGGACCCTGGAGCTCCAGCCGCCCCTCCAGATCGGCGAGGGCCCCCATCACGGCACCCCGATCCCAGCCCGGGGCGATGTGCTCGGTCCAGGCGGCATCGGCAACCCAGGTGTGGGGCCCGGTGCCGCAGCGATGGATTTCCGTGCCCGCCCTGGTGATCCACACCAGCGGCTCGGGCAGGTGGAGCTCCCGATACCGCAACCTGGCGGCCTTGAAGCCCCGGCCGGTGCTCACCACCAGGGCCAGGCCTGAATCCGCAACCAGGCGACGGCGCAGCTCCTCAAGACTGGCTTCCTCCGGCGTGGCCAGCGACACATCGAGATCCAGCACCAACAGCCGCTGACAGGGGGGTGCGGCGGGCTGGTGCAGAGCCGGCAACACCGATGCAGTGGGCTGAGCTGCCGCCGCTACGGCCGGGGTGATGGCGCCCAGGTAGTGGAGAACGTGGGCATCCCAGCTGAAGTAACGGCTCACCGCTTCGATGCCGGCCCGCTGCCAGCGGCTCCAGCGCTGGGGGTCGGCGAAGGCGGTTTCGATGGCGTCCTGGAGCGCATCGAGATCCGAGGCATCCACCAGCAGCCCGTTGTGGCAGCGGGCCAGGATGTCGCGGGGCCCTCCATCGTCGGTGGCCACCACCGGCAGCCCACTGGCGGCAGCCTCCAGCAGCGTGAGCCCGAAGGGTTCGGTGAGCGCCGGGTTCACGAACAGGCCGCCCAGGGAGGCCGCCCAGCGGTAGATCGCCGGGATCTGGTCGCGGGCGTGCTGCTTGGGATAGGCCACCTGGCCGTAGAGGTTGTAGCGGTCTACCAGCTCGAACACCTGCTGGAACACCTCGCGCTGCTGGCGCTCCAGCTGGCTGGGATCGTGGCGGCAGCCCAGCACCAGCACCAGGTTGTGATGGCGCCGCAGGTGCTCGGAGCGGCCAAAGGCCTCCACCAGGGCCGGAATGTTCTTGCGGCGGTCGGCCCGGCAGATGGCCAGCACCGGCGGCAGCTGGGGCTCCCGCAGGAACGGAGCCACCAGCTCCCGCACCGAGGGATCACCCGTGGTTCGCCTGGGCGGAAAGAACAGACCGGTGTCCACCCCGGGCGAAACCACCTCGGCCTTCTCGGGCGAGAAGCGGGCATAGCGGCTGTACTGGCTCTCGCGTTCCTGGGCCGTGCTGGTCACCACCAGCTGGCAGTGGGCCAGGGCCAGTTCCTCCGCATCGATGCGCCGCGCCATCGAGAACTGCTGGTCGAGCTGGCGGGCATCCAATCCAGCCGCCAAGAGGCGGCGGCGCTTTTCGCGACCCAGGGAATGGCCCGTGAACAC
>CAIOXF010000190.1 GCA_903862155.1 uncultured cyanobacterium
CTACGCCGAGCTCACCGAGCTGCACCACAACCGCAAGGCCGACGCCCCCAGCGGCACCTGCATCAAAACGGCTGAATTGATGGAGGAGCTGGGCAAGAGCTTCAACCCCCAGCAGGTGGCGGAGCACGAAACTCTGGAGGGCTGCCGCGGCGGCCAGCGGGAGAGCGGTTTGAGGCTGCACTCGATCCGCCTGCCCGGCCTGGTGGCCCACCAGGAGGTGATGTTCGGCGCGCCGGGCGAAACCTATACCCTCCGCCACGACACGATCGATCGCTCCGCCTACATGCCCGGCGTGCTGCTCACCGTGCGCAAGGTGCGCCAGCTGGGCGGGCTGGTGTATGGACTGGAGCGCTTGCTCTGACGTGGGCCTGAGCTGACACTGGCGTCATGCTGATTCCGCTTCGTCCGGGCGAGCTGCCGCGGCTGATCCCGGCCGTTGCTACCGGTCCTCAGTTCAACGCCTGCAGCGGCAGCCCCCAGAAGCTGCTACAGCGCTTGTTCATCTCGGTGATCGGCGGGGTGATCACCCTGCTGATCAGCCAAACGCTGCTGTTCTCAAGCCAGGCCGGCCCGATCTTCCTGGTGATCGGCGTGGTGTTCCTGCTCTACGTGCTTTGGGGGCCGATCGTGGAGGCCAGCCGCAAGAACGCCACCCTGCGCCGCTACCCGGCGGCCGCAATCTTTGAGGGTGAGGTGGCCGACCTGTTCACCCGCGAGCTGATCGAGGGGCGCCAGGAAACCACCGACAAGCAGGGGCGCCTGGAGCTGGTGGAGAACCGCCGCACCTGGCTGTGCCTGGAGCTCGAAGATGAGGAGGGCTACCTGGGCCAGGTGCGCTTCCCCTACGACAAGAAGCACAAGGTGATTCGCCCAGGCATGGTGGTGCGCTGCCTGGTGCTGAGCGAGCGCAAGGATTTCTCCCGCATTGGCGCGCTGAGCGATGCCTGGCTGCCCCAGCTCAAGCTTTGGGTGGGCGAATACCCCTTCTTGCTGCGGCCGGCGTTCGAGGAGCTCTGCCTGAAGCGGCTGCGTTGAGGCTGCTGCGGGGCTGAAGCACTGAGGTGGCGGCTGCGCTGAAGGAGTGATGCGGTTGTTGTGTTTCGGCCCCTTTGGGATTCCGTGCCACCTGGATTCCGTACGCGCCGTACGGAATCTGATTCGGTCGATGGGGCGTCATCCCCGCCGCATCGATGGGGCCGATCTGCGAGACGCGCCGAGGAGGACCTCAAAATGCCGTTACGTGCCTTAACATTGCGTTACAACCAAGAAGGAGATCAGTCGTGACCCAGGCCAATCCCGCCGCACCCACCATCCGCGGCGCCACCGTGACCACCGAAGACGGCGGCCGCCTCAATGCCTTCGCCACCGAGCCCCGCATGGAAGTGGTGAGTGCTGAGAGCGGTTGGGGCTTCCACGAGCGCGCCGAGAAGCTCAACGGCCGCATGGCCATGCTCGGCTTCATTGCACTGCTGGCCACCGAGCTGGCCCTGGGTGGTGAGTCGTTCACCCGCGGCCTGCTCGGCATCGGCTGATTCCCAGCTGCACGCCTCCCTTCAGGGGGTGGTGTGCATCGCGATCCCTTCAGCGCCGCAGCAGACTTGCTGCGGCTTTTTTGTTGCCTTTGTCGCTGCCCGTTGCTGCGCCATTTGCCCGGGTCTGTGGCGCAGGCCCCACGGGTTTGCTCACGGCCCTGGCCCTGGCCGACGCCGGCTGGCGGGTGCAGTTGATCGACCCGCTCCCCCCGCAGCGGTTGCTGGATCGCCGCCGCGCCTACGCCTTCACCCACTCCAGCCGGCGCCTGCTGGAGCGACTGGGCCTGTGGGAGTTGGCAGCGCCCTGCATGGTGCCGTTCCGCCAGCTTGAACTTTGCGACCTGGCCCTGCGCCAGCAGGTGCCCTTTGCCCTGGCGGATTTGGGCCCAAGCCGCGGTCAGGCCCCGGATGCTGCCGTGGGCTGGATTGCCCAGCACCAGCCCCTGATGGCGGCCCTGCTGGAGCGGGCCATGGCTGTGCCGGCAATCACCCTGCATCTGGGGGCCGTGCCCGCTGCGCCTGCTCAGGCTGATCTGGAGCAGCCCGATCTGCTGGTGGCCGCCGACGGCCCCCACTCCCCCACCCGCGAGGCCTTGGGTATCGGCGTTTGGCAGCGCCCCTACGGCCAGAATTGCCTGACGGCCCAGGTGGAGCTGCGCGGCACCGCGCCCGATCAGGCCTGGGAGCTGTTCCGGCCCGAGGGGCCCTTCGCGGTCCTGCCCTTGGGGGGACAGCGCATGCAGCTGGTCTGGAGTGCCCCCGTGCGGCGCTGCCGCCAGCTCGAGCGGCTCGACGCCACCAGCTTCCTCGATGCCTTGGCCGGCGCCCTTCCCGCCCGCTTCCAGCCCGACGCTCTGCTGGATTCGCCAAGGGCCTTTCCCCTACAGCTGCTGCTGGCCCAGCGTTTGCATCGGGGCAGGGCGGTGCTCGTGGGAGAAAGCGCCCATCGTTGCCACCCGGTGGGCGGCCAGGGGTTGAACCTCTGCTGGCGCGATGTGGCGGTGCTGCATCAGCTGGCACAGCGGGCGGCGGGCGGCAAGCTACGGCTCGATCGGCTGCCGCCGGCTTACGGCAGCCGGCGCTGGCTGGATCTGATCGCCACCCTCGCTTTCACCGATCTGCTGGTGCGGCTGTTTTCCAACCGCAACCCCTTGCTGCTGCCGCTGCGCCGGCTCATCCTGGCTCTGTTGGGCCGGCTGCCTGTGCTGCGGCGCTTCAGCCTCACCCTGATGACCGACGGTTTGGCCCTGCCCTGATTGGCCCTGCCCTAAGTACCGATGGTGAATGCCACCACGCCTCAGCCACCGCCCTCGCAGGCCATGCTGCGCTATCTGCGTCACCAGCTGGGCCTGAACGAGAGCGCCGTGGTCTTGGGGCTGCGCCAGGCCGATCTGGAGCAGGCGCCGCTGCCGGTGGTGCTCTGGAGGTTTGGGCTGATCAGCCTGGAGCAGCTTGATCAGCTGCTCAGCTGGCAAGACCGCCAGGGGTACTCCTGAGCTGAATCAGCTGTAAATGATCAGCGATTCCACAGGGTGCTCTTGGGGCAGACGACTCCGGCCGTCAAGGTCCGCCAGTTCAGCCACAAAACCAAAACCGCAGAGCGAACCGCCTGCTGCTTCCACCAGCTGGGCACACGCGGCTGCGGTGCCGCCGGTGGCCAGGAGGTCGTCGATCACCAGCACGCGCTGTCCGTCGGCCAGGGCATCGCTGTGGATCTCCAGGCGGTCGGTGCCGTATTCCAGGGCGTAATCCACTCCGGTTACCTGGCCGGGGAGCTTGCCGGGCTTGCGCACTGGCACAAAGCCCAGGCGGGTGGCGGTAGCCAGGGCCGTGCCCACAATGAATCCGCGCGACTCGATCCCCACGATTAGGTCGGGCTGGAGCCTCTCGCACACCACGGTGAGCTGGCGGATCACCTCCTGCCAGCCGTCGGGGTCCCGCATCAGCGGGGTGAGGTCGCGAAAGAGGATGCCGGGCTTGGGAAAATCAGGTACATCGCGCACCAGCTGACGTAAATCAACAGAGCTGGTGCCCATGGAGGTGACGCTGCCGCGGATCTGCTGGCATCATCGCAGCCATGCCACAAGCAACAGATTCCCCGTCGTCACCCCCCACCAGCAATCAGGGACCGCGTCTGTCCAGGCGGGGGCTCGAGCGGCTCGATCTGCTGCTGCTGGTGGTGGAAGCCCTTGATCTCAACGGTGGCGAGGCCATGCTCTGGATGAGTGAGCAGCTGGGCTTCACCGCACTCTTCCCCAATCGGGTGGAGCTGTGGAAGCGCCGCTGCACGAATCCGCTGCGCCGCACCACCCGCCGCGATTCGCTGGCGCCAGCTGAATCGGAGGCCCTGATCCGCATCCTCTGCGCCATGGCGGATCGGCTCTATCCGCTGCTGCGCGCCCTCCTGTCGACGGCGGAGCCTCCCGAGGTCACCCAGCAGCGCTGGGACCTGTTCCAGGCGCGCCTGGCTGAGCTCATGCGCGAGCGGATGAACCCCCGCCGCGGCGCGGTGCACAACCTGCTGGATCCCGAATCTGGTTTTGCCCAGCGCCGCCAGCTGATCCAAACCCTGGCCCTGGCCTCTGGCGAGGGCGGCGTGGATCGCCTGCGGGCCAGCCTGCTTGATGCGGCAGCTTGACCTCCTATGAAAACCACCCTCCGTTTCGATCAGATCAGCTGCCGCCTGCAGGTGGAGGGGCTGCCCGATGCCTCGGCCGGCCAAGCGAGCGATGCGGTGGGGATCCTCACCGGCTGGACCCTGCAGTGGGCCGGCCGCCCGGAGTTGGAGGGCCGCAAGGAGCACCTCGAAGCCCTGATGACCGTGGTGCTGCCCTATGCGCGCCACCTGATCAGCGGCGTGACCCGGCGGTTCGGTGAGGAACCATTGCCGGTGGAGATCGGTCCCCATCCCGAAGGCGGCCATGCGCTGCTTTTGCGCAGCTCCCAGCCAGGTACCCCGCCCCTGCAGGTGCGTCTCGACGACGCCGAGCTGGCCGATCTGGTGCGGGTGCTGGATCAACTGCGCACCGATGCCCGCTTCAAGCTGCCAATCGCGCTGCCCGCAGCCCAGCCCCTGCGGGGCCGGGAACTGGAGCAGCGCACACCCTTGATCCAGCGCGTGGCTGCACCGGTGGGTGGGGCGCTCGCCCTGGCCCTGGTGGCCGGTGTGGGTCTGCTGCTGCCGGTGCCCAGGCCCCTGCCCCAGCAGGAGCCCGCCGTTCGCTCCACCACGGCGGCGCCCGGGGCTCCTGCCAAGCCGGAAGCCACCACCCGCCCTTGACGAGGGCCTTTCCCTGTACACACTTGTTCCATGACGACGATGAGCTGGCCGGAGCTGCGGATACGCGTCGCGCGCCTCGGTGCCTTCCTCAATGTGGTAGTTCGCAGCGATCCGGAGGTGTGCGGCCTCAGCGGCAACAACTTC
>CAIOXF010000191.1 GCA_903862155.1 uncultured cyanobacterium
CCGGGGGCGCGCACGGCGGCCACCTGCAGCACGCCGCGGTTCTTGTTCACCACCAGGGTGGCGAGGGCCTCACCTTCCACCTCCTCAGCAATGATCAGCAGCGGCCGGCCACCGCGCGATACGGCCTCGAGCACCGGCACCAGATCGGCAATGGCCCCCACCTTGCGGTCGGTGATCAGGATCAGCGCGTTCTCGAACACGCATTCACGCCGGTCCTGGTCGGTGATGAAGTATGGGGAGCTGTAGCCCCGATCGAAGGCCATGCCTTCGGTGATCTCCAGCTCGGTGGCCAGGCTCTTGCTCTCCTCCACGGTGATCACGCCATCGGCGCTCACCTTCTCCATGGCCTCGGCGATCATGCGGCCCACTTCCTCATCGCCACCGGCACTCACCGTGGCCACCTGACGGATCGCGTCGCCAGTCACGGCCTGGGCGCGCTCGCTGATGCCGGCCACCACCTGGGCCACGGCCTTCTCCATGCCACGGCGCAGCCCCACCGGGTTGGCGCCGGCGGCCACGTTGCGCAGACCCTCATGCACCATCGCCTGGGCCAGCACCGTGGCGGTGGTGGTGCCGTCACCGGCGGTGTCTTTGGTTTTGCTGGCCACCTGCTGGATCAGCTTGGCGCCGATGTTCTCGAAGGGGTCTTCGAGCTCGATCTCCTTGGCGATGGTGACGCCATCGTTGATCACATCGGGGGCGCCAAACTTCTTCTCGAGCACCACGTTGCGGCCCTTCGGGCCGATGGTGACCTTCACCGCATCGGCGAGGGCGTTGACGCCCCGCTCCAGGGAGGCACGGGAGGCATCGGAGAAGCTGACCAGCTTGGCCATCGGGGCACAGCACGCGTTTGATTCAGGCTCCCATGGGGCCTGGGGAGCTGGCTGGTGGGGATAGCCGAATGCGCTGCCTGGTGGCGGATGCGCGCGTCGAACACCGCCGGTAGGGTCGGCCCATGGAGGAGCTGCTGCCTGAATCGCTGGAAACGGCCCTTGAGACGGCGTTGCAGACCGCCGGCGATGGGGTGCTCGATCCCACCGGCAGTGCCAATGCCCTGATCTTTCTGGCGATTGCCGCCGCGGGCCTGGGGATGGCCCTGGTGTACGTGCCGCTGCGGCTTTATCTCACGATCACGGCCCGCAGCCGCCGGCTCAAGCTGCTGCAGCGCATCCGCAAGTTGCGCGACGAACTCAGCAGCCCCAAACCGGTTGCGTAAACAGCCAGGTCGCCTGAATCAGCGCATCACCATGCCGCCATCCACCTGAAGCACCTGGCCGGTCATGTAGGCGGCGGCGGGGTCGGCGGCGAGGAAGCGCACGGCACTCGCCACTTCGGCGGGCTGGCCCATGCGGCCCAGGGGAATGGCCTTGAGGATCGGCTCCTTGTCGAGTTCGGCGGTCATGTCGCTCTCGATGAACCCTGGGGCCACGGCATTCACGGTGACGCCGCGGCTGGCAAATTCGGCGGCGCTGCTGCGGGTGAGGCCGATCACGCCGGCCTTGGCGGCGCTGTAGTTGGCCTGGCCGGGGTTGCCCATCAGGCCCACCACCGAAGTGATGTTGATGATGCGGCCACTGCGGGCCTTGAGCATCGAGCGGCTCACGGCACGGGTGCAGAGGAACACGCCGGTGAGGTTGAGGTCGATCACGCTCTGCCAGTCGGCGCTCTTCATGCGCATCAGCAGGCCGTCGCGGGTGATGCCGGCGTTGTTCACCAGCACATCAAGGCGGCCCTCCTTCTCGAGCACCGCCTTCACCATGGCTTCCACCTGCTCCTCATCGGCCACGTTGGCCTGGTGGGCCCAGGCCTGGCCGCCGGCTGCTTCGATCTCGGCCACCACGGATTCAGCGGCGGCGGGCGAGCTGGCGTAGTTCACCACCACCGTGGCACCGGCTGCCCCCAGGTGTTTGGCGATGGCGGCGCCGATGCCCCGGCTGGCGCCGGTGATCAGGGCAACCTGACCGGCAAGGGGAGTGGCGGTGGCCATCGGCGCAGGGATATCAGCTGGGCTGGAGCGTAGGTGCCGGCTCAGGCCGGCATGCTTCCCACATCCGCCAACGACGGGCCCAGCAGCTTGCCGAAATGGCGCAGCTGCTCCTTGCTGCCCATCACCACCAGCAGCTGGCCGGGGGCCAGGCGCACATCGCCTCCGGGATTGGCGATCAGGTTCGACAGACCGGTTTCGGGCTCCGGGCTGCGGATGGCCAGCACCAGGGCGCCGCTGCGGCGCCCCAGCTGCAGTTCGGCCAGAGTGCGCCCCTCGAGGGCTTCCAGTCGGTGGGGCTCTTCGCTGAGCTGAAACTCCTCCACTTCGCAGTCGGAGCCGGCCAGGAGCTCCATGAAGCTCACCGCCAGGGGCCGCAGGGCCGTGGCGGCCATGGTGCGGCCGCCGGCCACATAGGGACTCACCACCTGGTCGGCCCCGGCCAGGCGCAGTTTGCGTTCGGCCTCCTCGCTGTCGGCGCGGGCGATCAGGCGGCAATCGGGCCGGATGCCGCGAGCGCTGAGCACCACATAGAGGTTGGCGGCGTTGCTCGGCAGGGCCGCCACCAGGCTGCGGCAGCGGTGGATGCCCGCTTCGATCAGGGTTTCATCGAGGGTGGCATCGGCCATCAACACGGCCAGGCCCTGGTCTTCGGCCTCCTCGCGCCGATCCGGATCCATCTCCACCACCAGCAGCTCCACACCCTCGCGGTCGAGCTGCTCGGCGATCTCGCGGCCGATGCGCCCGTAGCCGCAGAGGATCACGTGGTTGTCCATCGAGCGAAGCCAGTGGCGGAACTTCCGTTCGCGCAGGCGCCGGAAGTAGCCCGATTCTGAGAGGCCCAGAACGCTCTGGATGGCGAACTGCACCACCACCAGGCCGCCGATCAGCGACAGGGCCGTCACCACGCGGCCGCTGGTGGTGAGCACCTGGGTGGTGCCGTCGCTGAAGCCGAGGGTGCTGAGGGTGATCAGCACCATCCAGTAGCAGTCGCCCCAGTCCCAGCCGTCGGTGATCCGGTAGCCGATCGCCGCCAGGTTCACCAGCACGATCAGGGCCATCACCGGCCTCAGCCAGGGCCGCCGGACGCGACGGGACGGTGGGCGGCGGCGCGGAACCAAGGGGCTGGTTGGCCTCAGGCGAAGCCGAGGGCTGCCAGCACCGCGTCGGTGCCCAAGGCTCCGAGCTGGCCGCCACTGCCCACGCCCTGCACCCCCTGGCGCTCGGGCAGGGGACCGGTGGGACCCAGCGCCACCAAAGGCAGGCCCAGCAGCAGGGCCAGCTCGGTGGCAACGGGGTCACTGGCGAGCACCACATCGGCGCAGGCCACCTGGGCCGCCTGTTGGCGGGGCGAGCCCGCAGGCGCTGAGCCGGTGGTGTGGGCAACGCGCAGGTCGGGCAGGTGGCTGCGGATCCGCCCCGGCAGCGCATCCCACTGGCTGGCGGGCCAGTCGCCGCTGGCGCCAGAGCGGGCCAGCAACAGCAGGGGACCAGTGCCGGAGGGCAGGGCCTCGGAGGCGGCGTCGAGGTCGGCCTGGGGCACCGGCAGCCGGAAGCCATCGGCCTGCAGGCTCACGCCGATGGGTCGCAGGAAGGTCTCCATGGCCTGGGCTGGCCAGCCGCCACCGGGCTGCGCGGTGTCTGTGGCGGAGAAGCCGCCGGTGGCCACACGGGTGGGGATGTGGCTCATCGAGAGCATCAGATCCACCTGCCGGCCGCTGGCCAGGTTCACCACCAGTTGAAAGTCGGGTTCGCGCACCGAGCCCAGCAGGTTGGCCCACTCGGCCAGGTTGGCGTTCTCGAAGGGGAAGGCCAGGGTTTTCTCCACCGCCGGGTGCAGGGTCCACCAGGCCGCCACCGCCGGGGGGCACACCACCTGCACCTGGGCTTGCAGCTGCTCGGCCACGGCGGCCACCGCCGGGAACAGCTGCAGCTGGCGAGCGGCCGTGCCCGGGATCAGGAACAGGGCGCGCATCGGGTGGGTGGGGCACAGCGGCCTGATTGTATGGAGCCACTCCGGGGCCCACCGTGCGCTCCGCTGCCGTCTCTCCCACTGGCTTCCATGCATCTGCTGATCGCCGCCGCCGGCAGCGGCCGCCGCATGGGGGCCGCGGGCAACAAGCTGCTGTTGGAAGTGGCGGGCCGCCCCGTGCTCGCCTGGACCCTCGATGCCGCCCTGGCCTGTGAGGCCATTCGCTGGATCGGGATCGTGGGCCAGCCGGTGGATGCCGATCCCATTGCGGCGATCGTGGCGGCGGCCCAGCCCGACCGGCCCGTGGAATGGATCCTGGGCGGCGACACCCGGCAGGACTCGGTGAGCCGGGGCCTGGCGGCCCTGCCCGCCGGTGCTGAAGGGGTGCTGATCCACGACGGAGCCCGTTGCCTGGTGGAGCCCGAGCTGCTGGAGCGCTGCGTGGAGGCGGTGGCGGGTGGGGCGGCCGTGATCGCTGCCACCCCGGTGACCGACACGATCAAGCAGGTGGATGGCAACGGCACGATCACGGCCACGCCCGATCGCAGCGCCCTCTGGGCCGCCCAGACCCCCCAGGGTTTCCCGGTGGCCCAGCTGCGCGAGGCCCACGCCACGGCCACGGCCGAGGGCTGGAGCGTCACCGATGACGCCGCCCTGTTCGAGCGGCTGGGGCTGCCCGTTCAGGTGCTCCAGGCGCCGCCCTCCAATATCAAGCTCACCACCCCCTTCGACCTCACCATCGCCGAGGCGGTGCTGGCGGCTCGAGGCTTAGTCCAGTAGCTCCAGGCGGCCAGCGTTGCCATCGAGGCGGGCTTGGCGGCCGAGCGGCAGGGCGGCATTGCCCGGTTCATGACCCACCGGTAGCCCCGCCACCACAGGGATGCCCAGGTCGGCGGTGCGCTCGTGCAGCACCTGCTCGAGGGAGAAGCGCCGGCCCGCGGCCTGCTCGGCTGCGGCCTCGGGATCGTCGTCGTCGTTGCAGCCGCTGAAGCTGCCGAAGCCGATGCCCCCCAGCTGTTGGAGCGCCCCGCAGAGGCGCCAGTGGGTGAGCATGCGCTCGATCCGGTAGGGCGCCTCGCCCACGTCTTCCAGCACCAGGATCGCCCCAGCCAGCGATGGCAGCAGCGCGGTGCCCAGCAGGTGGGTGGCCACGGTGAGGTTGCCCGCCAGCAGGGGGCCGGTGGCTACACCACGACACCAACCATCTCCTGCCAGGGGTGGCAGGGGCTCGCCGAACAGCAGGCACCGCAGCCGCTCCTGGCTCCAGGCCGGCTCGCTGGCCAGGGTGGTGAGCAGCGGACCATGAACGGCACCGGAGCGGCCCTGGGCGCACTGGGCCCAGAGCAGGGAGGTGACATCCGAGAAGCCCAGCAGCCAGCGCTCGGTCAAGGTCGGCACCGGCTCCAGCAGTCGCGCGGCTCCCCAGCCGCCGCGCACGCAGGCCAGCAGTGGCGCCGCCTCGGCGTGGAGATCGGCCAGACGCTCCTGATCCCGGCCGGCCAGATAGCCCCAGTGGCGCCCGAGCCAGCGCTCCTCCAGCTCCGCAGGGCTCGGAACCTGCAGCCCCCAGCGTTCGAGCACCGCGCAGCCGGCCTTCAGTCGCTCGGCCGCGCCCTCGCCCAACAGGGCCGAGCTGGCCGCCGCCAAATGCACCCGATCCCCTGGCTGAAGGGGCCGCATCAGCCGAGCCGCCCGATCACCAGGGCCAGCAGCAGCAGGCCGCCGAGACGCACCTGGCCCGCGAACTGCTGGCCGTAGAAGCCCCGGCTGATGGCGGGGCCGCCGCGCTGCTCGCTGGTTTCAGCCCGCTGTAGCAGCCAGATTTCGCGCACCATGCCGGAGCTGGCCAGCAGCCAAAGCAGCCAGAAGCCGGTGTTCACTCCGCTGATCCAGGCCGCCAGGGCGAGGGTGATCACCGTGATGCCATAGCAGGCTCCAATCGCCAGCGGGGCGCGTCGGCCCAGGCTCAGGGCGCTGCTGCGCACCCCCACCCGCCGGTCGTCGATTCGGTCTGACATCGCGTACACGGTGTCGAACCCGAAGGTCCAGCAGAGGGTGGCCAGCCACACCAGCCGCAGCGGCCAGCCGCCGGCCAGGGATCCGGTGGCTGCGGCCCAGGGGATCAGCACGGCAAAGCCCCAGCAGAGGGCCAGTACCGCCTGGGGAAACGCAAACCAGCGCTTGGCGGAGGGATAGAGCAGCACCGGCGGCAGGGCCGCCACCGCCAGCAGCAGGCAAAGCCCCCGCCCCGCTGCTGGCAGGGCCAGCACCACCGCCAGGGCCAGCACCAGGGCCAGCAGCAGCACCACCACCGCTTCCGGGATGCCCACCCGCCCATCGGCGATCGGGCGGGTGCGGGTGCGCTCCACTTGGGGATCGATGCGCCGGTCCCAGAGGTCGTTGGCCACGCAGCCGGCGCCGCTCACCGCCAGGCCGCCCAGCACGATCAGGCCCACCAGCCAGGTGGGCGGCGGCGCGTTGGGGATGAGCCACAGGCTCCAGCCCGCGGGGATCAGCAGGATCAGGCGGCCACTGGGCTTGTGCCAGCGCAGCAGTTCGATCCAGGCCCGCAGGCGCGCACTTCCTGTTGCCTGCATCCCCGACGCCCTGTCGCCGTCTTGGCCGAAACGCTAACGGCTCTCCAGCACGCGCCCAGGTGGATGGCAAAGTGACGCCGCTGCAACGGACCGGTTCCGCCTTGGCCCAGAGTCCTGCCGCCGGTTCCGCTTCTGGGCAGAGCGTCCCCAGCCGCGATGACCGGCGCCGCGTGGCCGCCATCGATATCGGCACCAATTCCACCCATCTGGTGATCGCCGAGGTGGATCCGGTGCTGAGCAGTTTCTCGGTGGTCCTCACCGAGAAGAGCACCACCCGCCTGGGTGACCGCGATCCCGAATCCGGCGATCTCAGCCCCGAAGCGATCGAGCGCGCCTTCCACACCTTGCGCAACTGCCGCGAGCTTGCCCAGAGCTACGGGGTGGAGCAGATCGTGACGGCCGCCACCAGCGCCGTGCGCGAGGCCCCCAACGGCCCGGCCTTCCTGCAGGCCCTGCTGGAGCAGCTGGGCCTGGCGGTGGATCTGGTGAGCGGCCCGGAGGAGGCCCGCCTCATTTATCTGGGTGTGCTCTCGGCGATGGCCTTCGGTGAGCAGCCCCACCTGATCATCGATATCGGCGGCGGCTCCACCGAGCTGATCCTGGCCGACGAGCATGACGCCCGCAGCCTCACCAGCACCCGCATCGGTGCGGTGCGCCTGCAGCGGGAGTTCTGCCAGCAGGACCCCCTCTCTCCGGAACGCACCTCGTTCCTGCGGGCCTATATCCAGGGCGCCCTGGATCCGGCGGTGGCCCAGCTCAAGGCCGCCCTGCGGCCCGGTGAACACCCCCTGATGGTGGGCACCAGCGGCACCGCCATGGCCCTGGCGGCCCTGGCCGCGGCGGAGGATCCCAAGCCGCCCCTGCGGCTGCAGGGCTACCGCCTCAGCAAGGAGCGCATCGATCAGCTGGTGGCCCGGCTGCTGGCCATGCCGCTGGAGCAGCGCAAAACCCTGGCCCCGATTAACGACCGCCGCGCCGAGATCATCGTGCCCGGCGCGCTGATCCTGCAGACCGCCATGGGGATGCTGGGGGTGCGGGAGCTGGTGATCTGCGAGCGGGCCCTGCGGGAGGGGCTGATCGTGGACTGGATGCTGCGCAACCAGTTGCTGGGCGATCGCTTTTCCTTCCAGAGCACGATCCGCGAGCGCACCGTGCGCCACCTGGCCCGCAGCTTCGGGGTGGACCTGGCCCGCGCCGAACGGGTCGCCGTCAACGCCCTGAGCCTCTACGACCAGACCCGCGGCCTGCTTCACGACGACGACGGCCCTGGCCGTTCCCTGCTCTGGGCCGCCGCCCTGCTGCATACCTGCGGCAAGAGCATCAACATCTCCGCGTATCACAAGCACACCTGGTACCTGATCCACCACGGGGAGCTGCTCGGTTACTCCCAGATCGAGCACCTGATGGTGGCGGCGATTGCCCGCTACCACCGCCGCAGCCTGCCGAAGAAGCGCCATGAGTCGTGGCAGCTGATCGAAGGCCGTGACCAGCGCCGCACGGTGGCCGCGATGGCCTTGCTGCTGCGCCTCGCCGCCGCCCTGGATCGCCGGCCTGCCGGGGTGATCGAGGCGATTCGGGTGCATCCGGCCGGGCCGGAGGTGCTCGATCTGGAGTTGTTGCCCGCGGTGCCCCAGCCCGGGGATGCCCCGCCAGATCTCAGCCTGGAGCGCTGGAGCCTGCGCTCCTGCGCCGAGGTGGTGTTGGAGGCGTCGGGGGTGAGGCTCAGGGTGCGGGAGCCGTAGCCCCCGGGCTGAAGCGCTGCCAACGCACCTGATCGATCGGGCCAAGAACCCTGGGCTCAGTGTTGCCCAGCTGGGCGGTCACCAGATCGGGACGGCCGGCCAGCACGTTCAGCCCCTTGCCCAGGGGAAACGCTTTCTCCCCCTCAAGGGTGCCGCGGAACAGGGTCTGGCCGGTGCTGCTGGTCACCTCCAACCAGCTGCGACCCTGGGCCGTGAGCCTCAGGGTGCCGGCGGGATCGGGTGTGGTCTTGGATTGGGCTCGTGCAGATGGGTCTGCCGATTGGGGGCTGGCTGCTGGCGCTGGGGTGCTGGGGTTGCCCGGGGGCCATGCTGGAAGGGCCAGCTGGAGTTGGCTGCGCTGGAGTGCAATGCCGCCGCCGGCAACCCCGGCGGCCACCAAGAGGGATAGCAGGGTTGGCTTGAGCGGTCGGCGCGGCCTGGTTGCGGTGTCCTGCTCCTGAATGGCGCCGGGTCGGAGGGGCTGGGGAGCAGAACTGGGAGCCGCCGGCTTGGCGGGTTTGCTCTGGAAGGCGGGATTGCGGCGCAGGGCCTCGATCGGACCATCCACGTTCACGCCCAGCGCGCCTGCCACGCGGCGGGCCTGGGCGATCACGAACACGGCCTCTGGCAGCTGCTCCCGGTGCCCCGCTTCCAGGGCCTGCAGCTGCTCCAGCCCCATGTTCAGCCGGCCGGCGAGGGCCTCGGGGCTGAGGCCCTGGGCTTGCCTCGCGTCCCGCAGGGCGCTCCCGAGGGTCTGCAGCTCGGGCAGGTTCGTACTGGCAGAGGGTTCGCTCAGGTGGCTCGGGGCCGCCACGCGACCGGTGCGGAGTTGGAGGGATTGTCTCCCGAAATGGCCTGGATGGCGGTTCGTCAGTTACACACTGGGCCGGAGCAACCGGCGCAGGCACACCGATCGCCACGAGCGCTGGCTGCAGATGCCAGGCCCAGTTAAAAAGAAGTAAGCCCAAGAGGCCTTTACTTGCAAGGCTTCTGGTGGTTCAGATGGGCGATACTGGATTCGAACCAGTGACCCCTTCCGTGTGAAGGAAGTGCGCTACCGCTGTGCTAATCGCCCGCACTCCCAGAGCTTAAAACACGGCCTGCCCCACCTCCCCTCGCTCAGGGAGGATGAGGGGCCGATGCGTCCGCCGAGTCCTTGAGCGCTGCGCCCACTGTTCCTGGATCAGCCACTGAATCCGCGCCTACGGCAGGCCCAGGGACCGCCACACCGGTGGATGTGCTGATCGTGGGTGGCGGGGTGTGCGGCACGGCGCTGCTGTTCGAACTGGCCCGCTACACCGATCTGGGCCGCATCGCCCTGGTGGAGCGCTACGACCAGCTGGCGCGGGTGAACTCCAAGGCCACCAACAACAGCCAGACGATCCACTGCGGCGACATTGAGACGAACTACACGCTCGAGAAGGCCGTGCGGGTGAAGCGCACGGCCGAAATGATCGTGCACTACGCCGAGCTACTGGAGCCGGCGGTGCGGGAGCGCTGCGTGTTCCGCACTCCGAAGATGGTGCTGGCGGTGGGCCAGAAGGAATGCTCCTTCCTGCGCGAGCGCTTTGAGCGCTTCTCTCCCCATTTCCCAGCGATGGAGCTGCTGGAGAAGGAGCAGATTGCCGAGTGGGAGCCCCAGGTGGCCCTGGTGAATGGCGAACTGCGGCCCGAAGACCTGGTGGCGATCGGCATCCGCCGCACCTACACGGCCGTGGATTACGAAGAGCTGGCCGATTCCTTTGTGGCCCAGGCCCGCGCCGCCCTTGCTGACACCATCGCTGCTGACGGCAGCCCCCGCCAGCTGGATCTGCACCTGGGCACCACAGTGGAGCGCATCCTTCCTGAAGGTGATCACTTCCGGGTGCGGCTGCGTCCCACCCCGGGCTGCAGCACCGGCGATTCCGAGCCCTGCGAGCTGGTGGCCCGCCACGTGGTGGTGAACGCCGGCGCCCACAGCCTGCTGATGGCCCAGCAAATGGGCTTCGGCCTGGGGTATTCCTGCCTGCCGGTGGCCGGCAGCTTCTACTTCACGCCCGATCTGCTCCAGGGCAAGGTGTACACGGTGCAGAACGACAAGTTGCCCTTCGCCGCGATCCACGGTGATCCCGATGTGCGCGCGCCCGGGAAGACCCGCTTCGGCCCCACAGCCTTGCTGCTGCCGCTGCTGGAGCGCTACAAGCCCGCGTCGTTCTGGGAATTCCTGAAGGTGTTGCGGCTCGACTGGTCCGTGCTGGCGGTGTTCTGGCAGCTGTTCCGCATCGCCGACATCCGCAACTACATCCTCAAAAACCTGCTGTTTGAGGTGCCCTGGCTGCGGCGGCGCCTGTTCTTGGCCGATGCCCGCAAGATCGTGCCCGGCATGCAGCTGGCGGATCTCAGCTTTGCCGAGGGCTATGGCGGAGTTCGCCCCCAGCTGATCGACAAGGCCAATCGCCAGCTGATGCTTGGCGAAGCCAGCATTCCGGCAATGCCGGGGCTGGTGTTCAATGTGACCCCCTCCCCCGGCGGCACCTGCTGCCTGGGCAATGCCGCCCGTGATCTCGAAGCGATTGTTGCGCGGCTTGGCTGCCGCTTCGATCGTGAGCGCCTGGCTCTGGAGCTCTACGGCGAGGAGCCTGCGGCCGCTTAGCCGGCCGCAGGGGCAGGGTCGTCTTCGGGGGCGCCGCCGCGGAACAGGTGGCGGTGGCTTGAGGAGTAGAGCTTGGAGCGGGCTGCGCCCGGTGGGGTGAGTGCAGGGCTCACCACGTAAAGGGTGGTGCGGATCAGGTTGCGCTCGCGGGTGATGCGCGCCATCTCGGTGAGCGGCACCACCGTGATCCACTCATCGGGCCAGCTCACCCGGTAACCGATCGCCACGGGGGTATCGGCTGGATAGTGCTGCAGCAGCTCGGCCTCCACCGCCTCCACGTGGCGTGCACTGAGGTAGAGGCAGAGCGAGGCCCGCAGGGCCGCCAGCCGCGCCAGCGATTCGGTTTCGGGCACGCCGGTGCGGCCGCCAGCCCGGCCCAGCACGATGGTTTGCACCAGTCCGGGAATGGTGAGCTCGCTGCGCAGGGCCGATGCGGCGGCCTGATACGCGCTGATTCCCGGCACCACGTCGACTGGAATGTCGGCATCGGCGAGGCGGCAGATCTGCTCGGCCAGGGCTCCGTAGAGGCAGGGATCCCCGTCGTGGAGACGCACCACCCGCTTGCCGGCACGCGCCCGCTCCAGCACCAGGGCCATCACCTCTTCCAGGGTGAGCGTGCTGGTGCGGATCCGCTCGCAGCCCTCCGGCGCCAGGGCCGCGATCTGGGGATTCACCAGTGAATCGGTCCACACCAGCACCTCGGCCTGCTCGATGGCACGGGCGGCCCGGAGGGTGAGCAGGTCGGGGGCGCCAGGCCCGGCCCCCACGATCGAGACGGGTTGGGGGTTGCTGCTCAACGGCCTGCTCCAGCGGCTCGGTTCAATCCGCCTGGATCGGGAAGGTTGCGGTGCTTGCCGTACAGCCACCACAGACCGATTCCCCCCAGGGCGATCAGCAGCAGGCTTACCAACTGGGCCATCCGCAGGCCACCGGTGCAGAAGGGAGCCGAGCCGAAGAGGCAGAGGGGATCGATCCGCAGTCCTTCAATCCACACCCGGCCACTGCTGTAGGCCATCAGATAGATGCAGCTCAGGGCGCCGGCCGGCAGTTGGATGCGGTTGCGGCTGGCAGCGCGGAACAGCCACAGCAGCAGGGCGCAAACTGAAAGGTTCCAGAGGGATTCGTAGAGAAACGTGGGGTGGAAGTAGAGCTCACCCAGGAATTCCGGGGGCCGGCTCTCCGCAGGAATGCGCAGTTTCCAGGGGAGATCGGTGGGCAGACCGAACGCTTCGGAGTTGAAGAAGTTGCCCCAGCGCCCAATCGCCTGCCCCAGCGCCACCGCTGGCACGAGCACATCCACCAGCGGCCAGAAGGCCAGTCGGCGCCAACGGCAGTAGAGCACCGTGGCGATCAACCCACCAATCAGGGCGCCGTGGATGGCGATGCCTCCCCGCCAGATGGCGAAGACATCAGCCCAGTTGCCGGCGTATTGGCGCCACTCCAGGGCCACGTAATAGATGCGCGCGCCCAGCACGGCACCGAGCACCAGCACTGGCAGCAGATCGGCCACCACCGCTGGATCGATGCCGCGGGCCTTGGCGAGCCGGGTGGCCAGGCCCAGACCCAGCAGCACCGCCAGGGCGATCAGCAGGCCGTACCAACGCAAGGCAAAAGGGCCCAGCTGGAAAACCAGGGGCCCCGGGGAGGTGAACACCAGAAACGGCATGGCGCCGAGGAGGGGAGTGATCGGACTGGCTCCGATCAGAAGCCTTCAGCGGCCTGGACTTTCTCCACCTGACGCTTCTTGAGCACCAGCATGATCTGGGCGATCGCGATGGCAGCGAAGAAGGCGAGCAGGCCGTAGATGCGAACGGGGTTCTGGAGAACGATCTCGGCGTCGAGCTGGCCGAAGCCGCCCACGTTGGGATCGTTGGTGAGCGCGGCGCCGTTGGCCACGGTGTCACCCACGGCAACGATCAGGCTCGGACCAGCGGGAACGATTTCGGTGATCTTGTTGCCATCGTCGGTGGTGATTTCCACCACGCTGGAGCCGTTGTCACCAGCGGTGATCGCAGACACGGTGCCGGCAGCGGGGGCGTTGAACACGCCGTTGTTGCTCTTCTCACCGGTGGGATACACCTGGCCGCGGCCGCGGTTGCCGCCCACGTGGAGCTGGTACTTGCCGAAGTGGATCGAGCTGTCCTCAGCCGGATCAGGCGACAGGATCGGGAACACGATCTCCTGGTGCTGATCGCCAGGAATGGGGCCCACCAGAAGGATGTTGGGCTGGTCGTCGGAGTACTGGGTGTAGTAGATGCCGGCGGTCTCTTCCTTCAGCTCATCGCTCAGGCGGTCCTGGGGAGCGAGCTTGAAGCCGTCGGGAAGCATCACCACAGCACCCACGTTCAGGCCGGTGGGGCTGCCATCGCCAGCCACCTGCTGCACCTTGGTGTCGTAGGGGATCTCGACGACAGCCTTGAAGACGGTGTCAGGGAAGACGGCCTGGGGCACCTCAACCCGGGTGGCCTTTTTGGCCAGGTGGCAGTTGGCGCAGACGATCTTGCCGGTGGCTTCCCGCGGCGAGGGGTAGTTTTGCTGGGCCCAGAAGGGATAGGCCCAACTGGGGGTGGCCCCGGCGAGCAGCACGGTGAGGCTGAGGGTGGTGCCGATCAGCGAGCCGAGCAGCAGAGAGAGGGAGCGGCGCATCGGAAAGGGGGCAGGGCGACAGACGACGGGGAAGAGCGGAATCAGGCCCACCAGGGCTTGTCGCCGGTGCGGAAGTCGGTTTCGCTCCACTGGCTCACGAACACGGTGTCGTTCTCAACCGACACGTGGGCCAGGGCCAGGGAGAGGGGAGCGGGGCCGCGCACCACCTTGCCGGTGGCGTCGTACTGGGAGCCGTGGCAGGGGCACATGAACTTGTTCTGGCCGCTGTTCCAGGGCACCACACAACCCAGGTGGGTGCAGATGGCGTTGATGCCGTAGCTGCCGATGGCGTCGTCGCCTTCAACGATCAGATAGGTGGGATCGCCCTTCAGGCCCTGCACCAGGCTGCGGTCGCCTTCCTTGTGGGTGCTGAGCCAGCCGCTGGCGGTCACGGTGTTGCCCAGTTCATCCTTGGCGGTGGTGCCGCCACCGCTACCGGCTGCGCGGGGCGGGATGAAGTAGTTCACCACCGGGTACAGAGCGCCCAGCGCCACGCCGGTGACCGACCCGAAGGTCAGCAGATTCATGAACTGCCGACGACCCATTCCGGGGACATCACCACTCGAAGCGCTCGCTGGGATCTGGGTCATACGGGTCGGGCGGGTATGCCACGGCAACGTGGCGCCACATTAAAACCTGCCCTCCCCTGTCCGCTCGGGCGGCCAGGGGCTGCGCTGGCCCTGCAACATGCTGTTGTGCAGCCCGTTCCCCGTGCTCTCCTCCGGTGCCGATTCCCCCGCCAGGCCGCTCACGTCGGCTGAGCTGGTGGGGATCCTGCGGGAGCGCTGGCAGGCCACCTACGACCTGCAGCTGATCCAGCGCCGCGGCCGCCTGTATCTGCAGGTGATGTGGGCCTACCTGGAGCAGCAGTCGTTTCCGCTCAGCCCCGAGGCCTACGAACTCAAGCTCGAGGAGCTGGTGGGCACGCTCAACGGCCTGGGGGTGGCAGAGCAGGTGCGCCAATGGCTCACCACCACCAGCGACAAGCCCCGGCTGGGGCGTGCCATGGGCCTACCCCTGGAGCTACCGCCGGAGCGGGCCAGCGAATTTCTGATCTAACCCGTTGGGCGCGCTCAGGCGCCTGCGGGCCGCAGGCGCTCGCTGAGGGCCACCAGCCCGACGCCCACCAGAAAGAGAGCCGTGATCGCACCGGCCAGCAGCAGCATCGTCACCGGGTCGGTGGAGGGGGTGAGCACCGCGCTGCCCACGGCTGCCACCAGCACCACCCAGCGCCAGCCCGCCAGCATCGTGCGCGCCTTGATCAGGCCGAGGGCGCCGAGGATCAGCTGCAGCACCGGCAGCTGGAAGGCCAGGGCCGTGGCCACCATCAGCAGCAGTACGAAGTCGAGGTAGCGCTCGATCGACCAGCTCGGCTCCACCACATCGGCGCCGTAGCTCACCAGGAACTTGAGGGCTGCCGGCACGAGGGCCCACCAGGCAAAGGCCAGCCCCGCGGCAAACAGCACGGCTGAGCCCGCCACCGCCGGTGCCACCAGGGTGCGCTCCCGCCGGGTGAGCCCTGGCAGCACAAAGGCCAGTGCCTCGTAGAGCACATAGGGCAGGGCCAGGGTGAGGCCGGCGTAGCCCGCCACCTTCAACGACACGAACAGGAACTCCCCCGGTGCCAGCTGGAGAAAGCGGATGCCTTCAGCTGGCATCTCCAGCAGCTTCACCAGGGGCTTCACCCCCACCAGGCAGAGCGCAGCGGCCACCACCACCGCCAGCAGGCTGCGCAACACGCGGCGGCGCAGTTCCTCCAGGTGGTCGACCAGGGTCATCTCCACCTCGCCCGGAAAGTCGTCGGGCGCGGGGGGGCGGTTCACCCGGATCGGAGCCGGGGGCGGCAGGGCCGTGCCGGTGTCCTCGCCGGAAACCTCAGTGGCTGGCTCAGCACTCGTCATGCCGGCAGGCTAGGTGCCGCTTCAAGGGCGCCGGCAGCCCGCTGGGGCTCGCCCCAGAGCACCTCGCCGCCGCGGTGGCGCACCGTGCCGGGGGCGGCGGCGGGAATGCGTTGCAGGTCGTCGGTGGGCACCATCACCACGGGCACCCGGGCGTTGCCCCGGCCCCGGCTGAAGTGGGCGGCCAGGTCGGCGGCGAGCTGCAGATCGCCGTCGTGGGCGGGTGCGGCCGAGCTCTTGAGCACCACGTGGCTGCCTGGAATCTCCTGGGCGTGAAACCAGAGGTCGCCGCGGCGGGCCTGGCGCAGGCTGATCCATTCGTTCTGGCGGTGGTTGCGCCCCACCTGCACGGTGAGGCCGCCAGGGGTCTGGAGCTCCAGCGGAGAGGGCACCCCCTGCTCATGTCCCGGTCGGCCGGCCTTTCGGCGCCTCCGCGGACTTTGCAGCGCCTCAATGTCGTGGGCCACGGCCTCCAGGGCCTGCGGTCCGTCGGCGTGCTCCAGATAGGTGAGGCTGGCTTCCAGGGCATGAAGCCGCTGGCGGTGCAGGGCCAGCCGCTCCTCGATGGCGGCCACGGCGCGCCGCAACTTGCGGGCCTTGCGGTAAAGCCGCTGGGCTTCCTCGATGCAGGCCTTGCTGGGGGCCATCTGGCTGAGCAGGCCATCGGCCTGGCGCTGCAGGGCCTCGCTGCCGGCCGTGGCCTCCAGCAACTGCTGTTGCTCCTGCTCTTGCTGGCGTTCGCGGGTGATGGCGGCGTGCAGGTTGTGCTGCAGCTGCTGGCGCCGCTCACGCTGGCGCCGCTCTCCCAGCCGGGTGTCGTAATAGGCCGCCAGGGCTGCGTTCAACCCCCAGCCATCGGGCTCTGGAGCTGGGTTGTGGCCCCAGCAGCGGTAGCCGCTGCCCATCTCCTGCCAGCAGAAGCGTTCCTGCTCCACTGCCTCCAGCCATTGCCGCCAGCGCTGCCAGAGCTGCTGCCAGTGGCTCTTGTCTAGCTCCACCACCGGCAGCTCCCCCTGGCCGGGATCGAGCAGCTGGCCGAGCAGGGCCGGGCTCACCCCCTGGTAGGCCCCCTGCAGGGCCTTGCCCAGGGGCAGGGGCAGGAGGGTGAGCCGCTTGCGCCATTGCTCCTGGCGTTCCGCGAGGCGGGGCGGTTCACCTCCAAGCGGCGGCGGGCTGGTGTAGGCGTCGCCGGTGCTGATCGGCCGCACCCGCGATTGACTGTCTTTCACCTGGCGGGCCAGGGTGATCACCTCGCGCTGCCCATCCAGCAGCAGCAGGTTGCTGTGGCGGCCCATCAGCTCGGCCACCAGCCAGCGCTCCACCGGCTCGCCGGGGCGCCGTGCGAAACCCAGCTCCACCACCCGCTCCCAGCCGCCCTGACGGATCTCCACCAGGGCCAGGCCGCGCAGACCGTGCTGCAGCTGTTGGGCCAGGGTGCTGCCCTCTCCCTGCTTGGGGGGAGGGGCAATGCGATGCAACCGCGCCGCCTCGGGCTGCCAGCTCAGCTGCAGCCATTGCATGCCCTTGAGGCTGCGCAGGCCCAGCTGGATTGCCTGGCTTTCCGGTTGCTGGGCCTTCTCAAACCGGCTGGGCAGCAGCTGCTGGCGCCATTCCACGAGTACCGCCTTGAGGCTGGTCACGTCCATGGGCTGCAGCGGCTGGCGGCTGGCCATGGCCTCGGCGTTCAGGCGCGGGTTGGCTTTCTACTGTGCAGCCCAGCCTCCAGCCCCGCCATGGCGCAAGCCCGCCTCACCGTGATCACCGGCCCCAGCGGCGTGGGCAAGGGCACCCTGGTGAGCCGGCTGCTGGCCAAGCACCCCAGCATCTGGCTGTCGGTGTCGGCCACCACCCGCGCGCCGCGGGACGGTGAGGTTGATGGCCAGAGCTATTTCTTCCTGAGCCGCGAGCAGTTTGAGCAGCGGGTGAGCGAGGGAGGTTTCCTGGAGTGGGCCGAATTCGCGGGCAACCTCTACGGCACCCCCCGGGCTGCGGTGGAGGAGCAGCTGGCGGCGGGCAGGCCGGTGTTGCTGGAGATCGAGCTCGAGGGGGCCCGTCAGGTGCGCCAGAGCTTCCCGGCCGGCTTCCAGTTGTTCATCAAGCCCCCCAGCTTTGAAGAGCTGGAGCGCCGTATCCGGGGCCGCGGCACCGATAGCGAGGAGGCCATCACCCGCCGGCTGGAGCGGGCCCGGGTGGAGCTGGCCGCTGAGGCGGAGTTTGATGCGGCCCTGGTGAACGGCGATCTGGAGGAGGCCCTGGCTGCACTGGAGCGCCACATGGGAGTGGCGAGCTGATCGGCAACAAAAAAGCGGCCTCCAGGGCCGCTTGTGCTTGGGCTGAACTTGCGGTTCCCCGAATCAGAGCGGGTGGAAGAGCAGGTCGGGGAAGAAGCGGTTGAACTCGATCAGGATGCCGGCGGTGAGGGTGAACCAGATCGCGGCGAACACCGGAGCCGTGGTGAGGAACTTTTTCATTGGAAAGCGTTCAGGGAAGGGTTACGAAAAACGGCGTGAGGTGATCAGCGGGGGCTGACGGTCACCTTGTCGTCGGATTCGAGCAGCTTGCCGCTGGTGAGGGCACCGAAGGCAGCCAGGGGCCAGGTGGCGGCGGCCAGGGTGCTCTTGAAGGCCAGGGGCAGATCGATCTGGATCTCCTTCATCTGGGCGTCTTTGTCGCCGCGGATGGCGATCAGATAGTTGCGACCAGCCCAGCCGATGCAGCCGGCGATGTAGAGGAAGGCAATACCGGGGATCATGAACTCACCGGCGTGGCTCCAGCGGCCGTCCACGATCAGGTGGGGCAGGCCATCGGTGCCGCAGAGGGCCTGGCCATAGGCCTCGAAGCGGGCCTTGGCCTGGTCGGTCTTGGCGGCGGCAGCGCGCTGCTGGAAGCGAGCGTTCTGGGCGCAGGGGGTGAGGCCGGCTACATCCGCCTTGGCCATCGGGGCGAAGCCGAACAGCAGGAATGCGGAAAGAACGACGGCGAAAAGTCGGCGCATCGGGTGTAAGGCCCGCGGGGCAGGATGTCTTCGCGGACAGTAGGGGAGCTGCCCAGAGCCGATGCCCACCGTTCTGGCCCTCGAAACAAGTTGTGACGAGTCGGCCGCTGCGATTGTGCGCGATTCGGCCGTGCTGGCGAGCGCTGTGGCCTCCCAGGTGGAGGAGCATGCTCGCTGGGGTGGGGTGGTGCCGGAGATCGCCTCGCGCCGCCACGTGGAGGCCCTGCCTCAACTGATCGAACGGGTGTGCGCCGAGAGCGGTGTGGCGGTGTCGGAGCTGGATGCGGTGGCGGCCACGGTGGCCCCAGGCCTGGTGGGGGCCCTGCTGGTGGCTTCGGTGAGCGGGCGCACCCTGGCCCGGCTGCACGGCAAACCCTTTATCGGGGTGCATCACCTCGAGGGCCATCTCTGCTCAGTGCAGCTGGGGGATCCGCTGCCGCCGGGCCCCTATCTGGTGCTGTTGGTGAGTGGCGGCCACACCGAGCTGGTGAAGGTGGAGGCACCGGGCCGCTATGAGCGCCTGGGCCGCAGCCACGACGACGCGGCCGGTGAAGCCTTCGACAAGGTGGCTCGCCTGCTGGGTCTCGGCTATCCGGGCGGTCCCGCGATCCAGGCCGCTGCCGAAGAGGGTGATCCCCGCCGGTTTGCCCTGCCCAAGGGCCGGGTGTCGCGGCCGGAGGGGGGCTTCCATCCCTATGACTTCAGCTTCTCCGGCCTGAAAACCGCGATGCTGCGCCAGGTGCGGGCCCTTGCGGCGGAAGCCGAGGCGAGTGGTGATCCCCTGCCCGTGGCCGATCTGGCGGCGAGTTTTGAACAGGTGGTGGCGGAGGTGCTGGTGGAGCGCAGCTGCCGCTGCGCCGACGACCACGGCCTCGGCACGCTGGTGCTGGTGGGGGGCGTGGCAGCCAACAAGCGGCTGCGGGCCCTGCTGGAGCAGCGCTGCAACGCCAGCGGCCTGCAGTGGCGGGTGGCGCCGCTGGCTTACTGCACCGACAACGCCGCGATGATCGGGGTAGCCGCCGCCCATCGCCTGGCCATGGGGCTCACCAGCCCCATGGAGCTTGGTGTGGCTGCGCGTCTCCCGTTGGGGGATGCGGCGCGGCTTTACGAAACCGCCCCCGCCTTTTAATCCCCTTACGCTTGGTGCGTTCCAGCCGTGAGCCACACCCTCATGGACGTGCAAACCACCGACGGGGCGCTCAACGAGCCGTTTGACGCCGAACCCGTAAGCCCCGAGGAGCTCAACGCCTGGCGGCGCGGCTTCACCCCCCAGGCTGAGATCTGGAACGGGCGCCTGGCCATGCTTGGCCTCTCGGTGGGTCTGGCGGTGGTGCTCCTGGCCCGGCTGATCGCCGGCTGAGCTCAGGTGCGGCCCCGCAGGGCCATCGCCAGTTCGTTGGGCCGCAGGCTCTGGGCGATGGCGTCTTCGCCGCTGGCGCGTCCTGCCTCCACCAGCTTCAACAGAGATTGGTTGATGGTTTGCATGCCATCGAAGGCGCTGCGGCCCATGATGTCTTCGATCTCACCGAGATCGCCGCGCATGATGTAGTCCTTGCAGGCATCGGTGTTGATGAAGATGTCGTGAAAGGCGGCCCGTTTCCCGTCGCTGGTTTTGATCAGCCCCTGGGAGATCACCCCCAGCAGTGATTCCGATATGGCCCTGCGGATGCTGTCCTGCTCATCGGGGGGATACATCCCCAGCACCCGCTCCACCGTTTTCACGGCGGAGTTGGTGTGCAGGGTGCCGAACACCAGGTGGCCTGTTTGTGAAGCCTCGAGAGCGGTGGACAGGGTTTCCTGATCGCGGATTTCGCCGATCAGGATCACGTCTGGGTCTTCGCGGAGAGCGGCCCGCAGGGCGTTGTGAAACACCTTGGTGTGTTGCCCCACTTCCCGGTGGCGGATGAGCGATTTGTCGCTCTCATGCACAAATTCCACCGGGTCCTCGATGGTGAGGATGTGGCGCGCCATGGTGTGGTTGATCCAGTCGATCATGGCCGCCACGGTGGTGCTCTTGCCTGAACCTGTGGGGCCGGTGATCAACACCATCCCCTTGGGCCGCTCGCACAGATCCCGCAGCACTGGGGGAAGCTTGAGGTCGTCAAGGCTGGCGATCTTCTGGGGGATGAGGCGCAGCACCATGCCGGGGCCACGCAGGGAATCGAGCAGGTTGATCCGCACCCGAACGAAGGGGAAGGCAAAGGAGCCGTCGTATTCCTTGTCGCGCTGGAAGGCATCCACCTGGGCGGGGCTGAGCATCTCCCGCAGGTAGCCGTTGAAGCTGGCCAGGTCGGTGCGGGGCCAGCCGGTCCGGAGCATGTCGCCGCGGGCCCGGAAGCGCGGTTCCTCGCCTACGCCGATGTGCACATCGGAGTAGTTCTTCTCATGGGCGAAGCGCAAGATCTCCTGAAGGGATGCCGGTGCGCCGCCTGCGCTTTGGGCTGCCGGTGCCGGAGCAGCCGGTGCGGCTGCCGTACCTGCTGCGGCACCGGCTGGCATCGGTGGCACGCCCGCCGGCATCGGTGGGAACGGAGACGGCGGGAACGGAGAAGGCGGGAACGGGGAAGGGACCGAAGTCATGGCGTTTGCCGAAGCAGGGGCCGATCGGGCGTGGCCCCAGCTTTGCCGGGAATGCAGGGGCTGTCAGCGCTGAAGGGCCGCTCTGCTTGCCATCCCTAGGATCCGGCCACCCGAACCGCGGCCGTGGCGAACCCCCTGATCACGATCGTTCTGGGCACCCGGCCGGAGGCGATCAAGCTGGCGCCGGTGATCCGCGCGTTCCAGCGGGCCGAGGATTTCGACACCAGGGTGGTGCTCACCGGCCAGCACCGCGAGATGGTGAGCCAGGTGATGGAGCTGTTTGGCCTGACGGCTGATCACGACCTGGCGCTGATGGCGCCGAAGCAGACCCTCACCCACATCACCTGCGCCGCCCTGCAGGGCCTGAAGGAGGAGTTCATCAACCACCGGCCCGATCTGGTGCTGGTGCAGGGCGACACCACCACCGCCTTTGCCTCGGCCCTGGCTGCCTTCTATGAGCAGATCCCGGTGGGTCATGTGGAGGCCGGGCTGCGCACCGACAACCTCTTTGATCCGTTTCCGGAGGAGGCCAACCGCCGGCTGATCTCCCAGCTGGCGCTGCTGCACTTCGCCCCCACCGAGGTGTCGGCCGCCAACTGCCGGGCTTCCGGGGTGATCGGCGAGGTGCTCACCACCGGCAACACGGTGATCGACGCCCTGTTGCTGATGGCCGAGCAGGCCCCCGCCTATGAACTGCCCGGCCTCGATTGGGTCCACCAGCGGGTGATCCTGGCCACGGTGCACCGGCGCGAAAACTGGGGTGACCGGCTGGCCGACATCGGCAACGGCTTCCTGCAGGTGCTGGAGCGCTTCCCCGACACGGCCCTGCTGCTGCCCCTGCACCGCAACCCCACGGTGCGCGAGCCCCTGCAG
Organism: uncultured cyanobacterium; assembly: GCA_903862155.1. Taxonomy (GTDB): domain Bacteria; phylum Cyanobacteriota; class Cyanobacteriia; order PCC-6307; family Cyanobiaceae; genus UBA5018. The sequence continues at coordinate 21,920 of CAIOXF010000191.1, forward strand.
GCCATGCTCGGCAGCCATCCGCGGGCGTTCCTGACCGAACCGCTCGACTACGACCAACTGGTGGCGGCGATGCGCGGCGCCACCCTGGTGCTCACCGATTCCGGCGGCCTGCAGGAGGAGGCCCCGGCCCTGGGCAAACCGGTGCTGGTGCTGCGCCGCACCACTGAGCGGCCCGAGGCCGTCACCGCCGGTACCGCCAAGTTGATCGGCACCGATAGTGCCGACATCGTGGCCGAGGCCAGCCTGCTGCTTAGCGATGCCAACGCCTACGAGGCCATGGCCCGGGCCCACAACCCCTTCGGTGATGGGCAGGCCAGTGGCCGCATCGTCGATGCGGCCCGGCGTTTTCTGGCGTCGCGCTGAGCCCAGCGCCGTTGCATCGGATCAGTCCTTGTCGCGCTTGCTGCCGGGCGGCAGGTTGATGAACACGCGGCTGCCGGGCTTGAGGCCCGAGAGAATCTGGGTGCTGCGGCCGCCGCTGATGCCCAGCTCCACGGGCTGAAACTCGGGCTTGTTGCGCTTGCCCGGCACCAGCACGCCGGGGCGGCCGTCTTCGGTCACGATCGCCACGGTGGGCACCAGGGTGTTGGCGCGCACGGAGCCGGTCTTGAAGTCCACGTCGGCGGTCATGCCGATGCGCAGCTGGGGCACCGCATCCATGAAGCGCAGCACCACATCAAAAGAGGTCACGTTGTTCAACTTCACGGCCCGGGGCGTGATCCGCTTCACCGCCGCGGCGAAGCGCCGGTCGGGGAAGGCATCCACGCGCACATCCGCGGGCTGGCCCAGGCGAATCCGGCCGATGTCGCTCTCGGGCACCTTGGCCACCACCTCCAGGCCCTGGGCCAGCTCCACAATCGAGGAGCTGGTGGCGCCGGCCACCGCAGCGGCGGTGGTGGTGGGGGTTACGAAGGAGCCAGGATCGGCGTAGCGCTGGGTGATGATCCCGCTGAAAGGGGCCCGCACCACCAGCTCGCGCAGCTCCACCTGGCGCTGCTGCAGCCGTTCCCGAGCCGCCTGCACCGCAGCCTCATCGGCCTGGTAGGCGCTGAGGGCCCGGTTGTAGTCGTCCATGGTGATGGCATTGCCCCGGTAGAGGTCCCGGCGGCGCTCCCATTCACTGCGGGTGCGAATCAGCTGGGCCTCGGCGGCCTTGAGGTTGGAGCGGAACTCGGCGATGCGGTCGTCGAGGTCGCCGGAATCCATCCGGGCGATCGGCTGGCCGGCGGTCACCTGGTTGCCCTCCTCCACAAACAGGGCCTCCAGCACCCCGCCCCGTTTCGGAGTCACGTTCACCCGCTGCACGGCCTGGAGCTCGCCCGTGGCGGTGACCACCCCAGGCAGGGTGCCTGGCTCGGCCAGCACGGTGTACTGATCGAGGTTCTTCACCGCGCCGCTCTGCTGGCGCTGCCACACCCCTACGGCAGCCAGCAGGGCCACCCCCACGGCGGCTCCAGCCCACACCCGGCGGCGTTGCAGCAGGCGACGCCGGCGCCATTCAGAATTTGGAGCAGGAACCACGGACTGCGCGGCGGCCGGGGGTGGGGGCGTGATGGTGGGAATCGGCCTGCTGGACACTGCCAACAGTCTTACGCGCGATTCCGGTTGACGGTTGGTCCGTAGATTCCAGCCATGCTCAAAGCCGGAATCGTGGGACTGCCCAACGTGGGCAAGTCCACCCTGTTCAACGCCCTGGTGGCCAACGCCCAGGCGGAGGCAGCCAACTATCCCTTCTGCACGATCGAGCCCAATTCCGGGGTGGTGGCGGTGCCCGATCCACGGTTGCAGCGGCTTTCGGATCTGAGCGGCAGCAAGGAGATCATCCCCACCCGAGTGGAGTTCGTGGACATCGCTGGCCTGGTGAAGGGCGCCAGCCAGGGTGAAGGCCTGGGCAACAAGTTTCTGGCGAACATTCGCGAAGTGGACGCCATCGTGCACGTGGTGCGCTGCTTCGAGAACGACGACGTGATCCACGTGAGTGGATCGGTGGGCCCGGCCCGTGATGCCGAGGTGATCAACCTGGAGCTGGGGCTGGCTGATTTGGCCCAGGTGGAGAAGCGCCGCGAGCGCCTCAAGAAGCAGGTGCGCACCAGCAAGGAGGCCCAGGTGGAAGACGCTGCCCTGGAGCGTATCCAGCAGGTGCTCGAGGCCGGTGGTGCCGCCCGCGCGGTGGAGCTCAACGACGACGAAGCCGTGATGGTGAAGCCCCTGGGGCTGCTCACTGCCAAGCCGATCATCTACGCCACCAACGTGAGCGAAGACGACCTGGCCTCAGGCAATGCCTATTGCGAAGAGGTGGCTGCGCTGGCTGAAAAGGAGGGCGCCGGCACCGTGCGCATCAGCGCCCAGGTGGAAGCCGAGCTGATCGAGCTGCCCGAGGAAGACCGGGCCGAATTCCTGGCGGGCCTTGGCGTGGAAGAGGGCGGGCTTCAGAGTCTGATCCGCGCCACCTACACCCTGCTGGGCCTGCGCACCTACTTCACCACCGGTGAGAAGGAAACCCGCGCCTGGACGATCAAGGCCGGCATGACCGCTCCCCAGGCCGCCGGCGTGATCCACACCGACTTCGAGCGCGGCTTCATCCGCGCCCAGACCATCGGCTACAAGCAGCTGCTGGAGGCCGGCTCGTTGGCGGAAGCGCGCAACAAGGGCTGGTTGCGGGCCGAAGGCAAGGAGTACGTGGTGGAAGAGGGCGATGTGATGGAGTTTCTCTTTAACGTCTGATCAACAGCGTGGGTCGGGCCTAGCCGGTGTGCCGTTGCACGGCGCGCGCTGTGGTGGCCCTTGTGGTGGCCCTTGTGGAGGTCGTCGAGGCTGCGCCGGCTGCTGAAGGTTGCTCCCTGCCATCACGTGCTCCCTGCCATCACAATGGCTGCAGCCGCCCCGCCAGCGATGACCGCCCAGCAGCCCTCCTCCACCCCCGGCGATGCTGCTGACCGGCCCGCCGAAACCGCCCATCCCCACGACTTCGAGGTGCAGAAGGAACTGCATCAGCAGATCCGCAACGACCCCGACTACGACGACTGGGAATACGGCACCGAGCCCCTGCCCCACGAGGCCTGGGTCAAGCAGCAACCGTCGGACTGAGCCGCCGTGCCAGGGGCAGGGCGGCGAGGCATACCATCGCCGTGGCCAGCCACAGACCCGCCCCGTGGCGCTGGGTGTCGAGCGCCAGGCCGGCGATTAGCGGTGCCCCGAAGGCACTGATCGCAAAGCACTGGGAGAACAGGGCCATGGCCAGGCCCTGATGGGTGTACGGGGTGAGCTCGATCACCGCTTCCGTGGCGATCGGCAGAAAGGCCGCTTCCCCCAGGGCCAGGGGCAGCTGGGCCAGCAGCACCAGCAGCAGCCCACGCGAGCTCAGCGTGGAGGCTGCCAGCAGCGCCGTGCCTGCGGTGAAGCACACCAGGCTGAGGCTCAAGCCCACCCGCACGGGCCGCTTGGCCAGGGCCTGCCCCACCGGCCACTGGATCAGCAGCAGCAGGCCCAGCTGCAGGCCGATCAGGAGGGCCCCCAGGCTCTCGGCCATGGCCGGCCGTTGCAGGCCGCCCCGCACCAGATCCAGCGGCAGGGCGCTCTGCATCAGGGCTGGCAGGCTCGTGGCCACCAAGGTGATCAGCAGCACCGGCACCAGCGGCGGCAGCCAGCTGCCCCAGCGGGCCTGGCGCTCCTCGCTGCGGCCCGGCGGATTCGGCAGGCGCCGCCACAGCAGCAGCAGGCCCATGGCCAGCACGCAGGTGATGTCCACCACGTAGATGCCGCGCAGCAATCCGGCGGCGCTGAGTCCGGCCCCGATCAGCGCGCCCGAGGCGATTCCCAGGGCATCGGCGCTGCGCACCAGCGCATACCCCCGGCCCGAGGGGATCGGTGCCGGGCCGGTGGTGCAGGCCAGGGGCACCGCCAGCTCGATCGCTGGCCAGTAGAGCCCCATCGACGTGCCCAGGAGGAGCTGACCCACCAGGTAGGCCCCGAAACCCTCGGCACCCAGTAGGCGCAGATCCCCCAGCAGGGAGGCCACCACGGCGATCAGCACCGGCACGGCGCAGTTCACGCCCGCATCGAGCAGCAGCCCGCTCACGAAGCGTCCGCCCGTGCCCACCAGGGCAGCCAGGGCCACGCCGAGGGTCACCTGGGAGGCGCTGAAATCCTCCTGGTGGAACACCAGGGGGGTGAGGTAAAGCACCCCGCCGGCCCCGAGGGCGCCGATCAGGCGCACGACGGCCACCTCGCGCAGCGCCACGGGAAACTGGGTGATCCAAGTTCGCCCCGTTCGTGCCCGTTCTGCCGGCTGCGTCACGACTGGTTGCGTCAAGGGCGAGGGGGCGGCTGCGGCGGCGGGTGATGGGCCTGGCCTCCAGTGTGCTGCTCGCCGTGCCCCTGCAGGCGCAGGCGGCCGACCAGCTGCAGCTCCAGCTCGATGGCCTGGAGCTGCCACTGGATCTGGTGGAGCTGGAGGCCTGGAGCCGGGATCCCGCCCGCAATCGCGGTGATCTGGCGGTGTGGCTCAACCTGCTGGAGCCCCAGAGCCGCGACGGCCTGATCCGCCTGCTGCAGGCACCGTTGCTGCGGGATCGCAGCTTCGGGCTGCAGCTGCTGGGCAGCTGGAGCGGTGAGCAGATGCTTCAGGAGGTGGGTGAACTGATCACCACGCCCAGCGGCCAGAGCACCGCGCCGCTGCTGCTCAGCACCCTGAGGCAGTTGCTGCAGCGCCAGGAGTCGGTCACCACGATCGAGCTGCTGCGGGCCCTGCCGGAGCCCAAGGTGGTGCTGCGCATCGATGCGCTGTTGGAGTTGGCCCAGCAGTGGCGGGGCCAACTCGCCCTGCAGCGCCAGGCCCTGGGCAGGCTGCAGAGCCTGGCCCTGCCCCGCCGCACCTACCGCGCCCCGGCCCTGAGCTCCGACGGCGCGGGGCAGCCCCGGCGGGTGCTGGTGCCGGTGGCCCATCGCCCGGCCCCTCTTCCGGTGGAGGTGTGGCCCAGCCGGGATCCCGCCTTCGGACCCTGGGTGCTGCTGATGCCAGGCCTCGGCGGCGACCCCGACCAGCTGAGCTGGCTCGCGGCGGCAGTGGCAGACCGGGGCTGGCCGGTGGTGGTGCTCGAGCACCCCGGCAGTGACGGCAAGGCGATGAAGGCCTCCCTCAATGGCCAGCGCCCGCCACCGGGGGCCGAGAGCCTGCCGGATCGGCTTCAGGATCTGCAGGCGGTGCTCGCTGCCCAGCGCAATGGCGCCCTCGGATCCCTGGGCCCTGGCCAGGCGGGCCGGCAGGGGGTGGTGCTGATGGGCCATTCCCTGGGGGGGCTTACGGCGCTGATGGCGGCGGGGTTGAAACCGGAGCGCGGCCTGGAGCGCCGCTGCCAGCGGGCCCTCGACCGCCTGCCGCTCACCAACCTCTCGCGGCTGCTGCAGTGCCAGATCCCCGAGGTGCCCGCGCTGGCCCGGCTGCGGCCCGGCACGGGTGCTACCCCCCTGGTGGCGGTGGTGGCCTTCAACAGCTTTGGTGGGTTGCTCTGGCCGCGCGATGGCCTGGAGCCCCTGCAGGTCCCCGTGCTGCTGGTGGGGGGAAGCCTGGATCTGATCACCCCGCCGATCAGCGAGCAGCTGCCGCCCTTCACCCTGGCCACCAACCCCCGCAGCCGCCTGGTGCTGGTGCAGGGCGGCAGCCACTTCTCCCCGGTGCGGGTGTCGCAGCAGGGGGAGGCCCTGTTCCAGCTGGGCGATGAGCTGGTGGGGATCGAGCCCCAGCGGGTGCAGACCCTGCTGCTGGGTCTCACCACCGAGTTTCTGCAGAGCCTGCGCCAGCCGCTGCTGCTGTCGCCCCAGCAGCGCCAGCAAGACGGCATCACCGCCTGGGTGCTCGACCGTCGCCAGGCCCGCCAGTGGTGGGGAAGCCTGCCCCGCCGGGAGCTCATTCCCTAAAGGCGAGCTCTAGCCGTAGCTCACCCGCGGATCCAGCAGGGCCACCAGCAGATCCACCGCAACCGTCACCAGCACCACCAGGGCGGCCACCACCACCACGATGCCCTGCACCAGCGGGTAGTCGCGCTGGCCGATCGCCTCCTGCAGCCGGAAGGCGATGCCCGGCCAGGAGTAGGTGACTTCGATCAGCAGCGCTCCTCCGATCAGCGACGCCACGGTGATGCCGGTGATCGTGAGCACCGGCAACAGGGCGTTGGGCAGGGCATGGCGCAGCACCACCCGGGCCTCCCCGAGGCCGCGGCTGCGGGCCGCTTCCACGTAGTCGGAGCCGAGGCTTCGGCGCAGGTTGAGCCGCAGGGCATTGGCAAAGATGCCGCTGAGCAGCAGGCCCAGGGTGCTGGCGGGCAGCACCAGATGGCGCAGCGCCCCCCCGAAGGTGCTCCAGCCGCCGCCGGCCAGGGCCTGCTGCAGACCATCCAGGAGGTAGAAGCCGCTGCCTTCGGGCGGTGCAAGCGTGGGGGGGAAGCGTCCCCCCACCGGCAGCCAGCCCAGCCCCACCGCAAACACCAGCTGCACCACCATCGCCGCCCAGAACGGCGGCAGGGCGTAGGTGCCGATCCCGTAGACCCGGCCGGCCAGATCCAGCTTTCCCTCCGGCCGCGCGATGCCGCTGAAGCCCACCGCCAGCCCCACAACAGCCGCGATCAGCAGGGCCGTGGCCCCCAGCTCCAGGCTGGCCGGCAGGCTCTGGCGGATCACCTCGGTCACGGGCTGTTGGTTGGTGAGGGAGTTGCCCAGATCGCCCTTCAGGAGCTGCAGCAGGAACTGGCCGTATTGCTCCAGCAAGGAGCGATCCAGGCCCAGCTGCGCCCGCAGCGCCGCCCGCGCCGCCTCCGGCGCCCGGGTGCCGAGCAGCGCATCGATCGGATCCCCCGGCGCCACCCGCAGCAGCAGGAACACCAGGCTGGCGATCAGCCAAAGCATCACCGGCGCCAGGGCCAGCCGGGCCAGCAAATAGCGCAGCAGGGTGCGGCGACGGCTCATCGGGCCCTGCGCAGCTCCTGCAGCAGCACCCGGCCCGAACCGTCGTAGCGGGGCCTGCTCACCGGTGGCCGGGCCCAGGCCCGCGGCGCCACCAACCACAGCGGCAGATAGGGATTGGCCCTGGCGGTGCGGTGCTGAATGCCCTGCAGCAGCGCCACCCTGGGGCGCCCCTGCAGGGCAGCGCTCTGGCGCAGCTGCTCCTGGAGCCCGGGGGCGGCCCAGAAGCTGCCGCTGGCGGCGCTGGCGCCCTTGAGGCAGCGGTTGCCCTGCTCCTGGTCGCAGCCCAGCAGGGGCACCAGGTAGTTGTCGGCGTCGGGGAAGTCGCCCATCCAGTCGAGCAGGATCAGCGGGAAAGCCCCGTCCCCCAGCTGGCGATAGGCGGTGGTGGACTCCATGCCGTTCACCTCCAGCCGCACGCAGTCGCCGAGATCCTGCCGCAGCTGGGCCTGCCAGGTGAGGGCGAACAGGCGGTCGGTGGGGATGTTGGAGCGGAAGGTGAGCGGCAGGTTCAGCACCTTGCCGTTGCAGTAGCCCGCCTGGCGGTAGAGGCGGCGGGCGCGGCCCGGGTTGTAGGAGGGCCAGGCGTGGGGCAGGGCCCCGGGCAGGCTCGGCGGCACCAGGTCCCGCAGGGGGTCGCGCAGGCCCAGGCTCACCCGCCGGCTGATCGTGCCGCGATCCAGGCTGTAGGCCACCGCCTGGCGGAGGCGCGGATCGTTCAGGGGTGGCTGGTCGGTGAGCAGGGTGAGGTAGCCGATCTCCAGGGCTGGCCCCTTGCCTTCCCGCAGCCGGCCGCGTTGGGCAGCGCGGTGCAGGGCGGCCTGCTGGTCGATCTCCAGGCTGGTGGAGAGCAGCACATCCACTTCGCCGCTCTGCAGGGCGCCGAACAGGGCGGTGGAGTTGCTCAGGGTCAGCAGATCCAGCCCCCGGTTGGCGGGCCGCTGGCCCCAGTAGCCGCCAAAGGGATCCAGCCGCTGCTTCTGGTCGCTGAAACTCACCAATCGGTAGGGACCGGTTCCCACGAAGCGGTTGTTGAGCAGGCGGCGGCTGGACTTCTGGTAGGCCGTGGGGGAGAGCGGCGTGAGGTTCACGGCGCTCAGCAGCCGGGGCAGGGCGCCGTAGGGGCGCTTGAGGGTGAGCTCGATCTCGTGGCTGCCGGTGGCCCGCACGCTCGCCACCCGGTCGCCCAGCAGGTAGCTGAGCTTGCCGATCGCCAGGAAGCGCTGCAGGGTGAACACCATGGCCGCGGCGTCGAAGGGGGTGCCGTCGTGGAAGCGCACCCCCCGCCGCAGGCTCAGCCGGGCCGTCAGGCCATCCGGTGAAACCCGCGGCAACCCCAGCGCCAGGCGGGGTTCAAGCCGTCCCTTGGCATCGATGGCATACAGCGTGTCGCCGATCGCGCTGAGCAGCTGCATGGCGCCGAAGGTGTAGGCGCCGGCGGGATCGACGGTGTCGATGCGGTTTTTGCTGGCCACCACCAGGCGACCGTCCGGAGATGGTGGTGCGGCAATCAGGCCGCAACCCCCCAGCAGGGGACTAAGGCAGAACAGCAGAGACGCCAGCGGGGCGGTGTTGCGCAGGGCCCACGGACGACGGCTGCGCCCCATTCAAGGGCTCAGGCCGGGCGGCCGGGGCGATGGTGGGGCTTGGCGACCACCTGCTGCAGGGAAATTTCAAACACCTGGGAGCCATGACGGCCCAGGGGCCAGGCCCGCAGCCAGCAGCGGTCGTGGGAGGCGTCCACGCCGATCACTTGATAGAGCTGCTCGTCACCAGCGATGCGAACGGTGTCGCCCTGGTGGGGCAGGAGGGGGGAGGCGGTTGTCATACGGAACGGGTAATAAGACCATGCTCCGGAGGCTTCGGACCCATGACTGTTCATCCCGCTACAAATCGTGGCGATGGTGTGGGGATGGGCACGAAGCCAGTGGTTGGGGAACCGGTGCCAGGGAAGCCAGTGGCCGGGGCCGGCCTGAGGGTGGGGTGGGTTTCTTAAGGATTGCTTCCACTCTGCCCCGTCCTGGGCCCTTGGCGCCAGGGCGGGTGATGCGGACCTCTGATATCCGTGATAATCCCGCCAGTACACCCGTGTCGGGTCAGAGGGTGCGCAGGCAGGCCGCCACTGCCTGCACTTCCTCCAGGGCTTCAATGGCACCCAGGGCCGCGCGGAACTGGGCTTCCTGCACGTCGTGGGTGATGACCACGATCTCGGCCCGGCCCTCGGCCGCTTCAGCGCTGCGCTCGAACTGCACGATCGACTGGATCGACACCCCCGCCTGGCCGAAGCAGCTGCCGATCTTGCCGATCACGCCGGCCTCGTCGGTGGTGCGCAGGCGCACGTAGTTGCGGTGGGTGGTGAGGCTGCTGTCCACCAGGCGGCACTGGCGCCAGCTGCTGGCCGCCAGCAGGGGATCCAGGGGGGCCTGGGCCTGGGAGCCACTCACCTGGCGAATGCCGGCGATGTTGAGGATGTCGGCCACCACGGCGGAGGAGGTGGGGCCTGCTCCGGCGCCGGGGCCGTAGAACATCACCCGGCCCACCGGATCCCCCTCCACGAGGATCGCGTTGTTGACCCCGTGCACCCCGGCAAGCGGATGGTCTTTGGGCACCAGGGTGGGGTGCACGCGCACGTCCAGCAGCTGGTGGGGCGCCTCGCCGCTCGCTACGGCGTCGGCCCCCAGGTGCTGGGCCACCGCCAGCAGCTTCACGCCGTAGCCCAGCTGGGCCGCGTAGGCCACATCGCGGGAATCGAGCCTGTCGATGCCCTCGGTGGGGATGGCGGCGCGCTCCACTCGGCCGCCGTAGGCCAGGCCCGCCAGGATCGCGATCTTGTCGGCCGCGTCGCCGCCCTGCACATCGGCGGCGGGATCGGCCTCGGCGTAGCCCAGCCGCTGGGCATCGGCCAGAACGTCGGCATAGGCGGCGCCCTCATCCGCCATGCGGCTGAGGATGTAGTTGGTGGTGCCGTTGATGATGCCGCTCACCCGCTGGATGCGGTTGCCGCCCAGCGACTGCTTCAGCGGCTCGATGATCGGGATGCCGCCGCCCACCGCGGCTTCGATCAGCACATACACGCCCTTGGCCGCGGCGGCGGCGTTGATTTCCTCGCCGTAGCGGGCGATCACGGCCTTGTTGGCGGTCACCACCGGCTTGCCGGCGTTGATCGCCCGCAGGATCAGGCTGCGGGCCGGCTCCAGGCCGCCCATCACCTCCACCACGATGTCCACGGCCGGATCGTCCACCACCGCTTCCGGATCGGTGGTGAGCAGCTCCGGCGCCAGCTCCACCGGCCGGGGACGGCTGAGATCGCGCACGGCTACCCGTTTGAGCGCCAGTTCGCCCACCAGCGGATGGCGGCCCTCGGGGTTGGCCAGGATGCCGGCAACGCCTGCCCCCACCGTGCCGAGGCCGAGCAAGCCGATGCCGATGGTCATGCCTGAGGTGTGCCGGAGTCGGGCGATCCTAGAAATCTGCGGGTTGCCGGCACTGCGCCGGCTGCTCTTCAGCCCGCCAGGGCCCGGGCCTGGGCCTGCATCAGCTTGAGGATGTTGAGAAAGCCGTTGGCCCGCGATGGGGTGAGGCTGGCCTGCAGGCCGGTGGCGGCGATGAAGGCAGGATCCATGCCGGCGGCCTGCGCGGGCGTCAGCCCTTCCAGCCCCTCGATCAGCAGCGCCAGCAGGCCCTTGGTGATGGCTGCATCCGAGTCGCCCTGCCAGTGGAGGGTGCCGTTCTGCAGCTCACCCACCACGTACACCTGGCTCACGCAGCCCTTCACCTTGTGCTCGTCGGTGCGCAGCTCCTCCGGGAAGGGCTGGAGCTTCTTGGCCAGCCAGAGCACGTATTCGTAGCGGCGCTTGGGGTCGGCCGTGGTGCTCAGCCGCTCCACGATCCGATCCAGCGCCGGGCTGCCGGTGCTCTTGGGGCTGGCGCTCATCGCTGCCGACGCCACAGGGCCGCTCCGCCCAGCCCGCCCAGGGCTACCAGGCCGGCGAGGGCTAGGGGCTGAGGTTGCTGCAGGGCGTTGCGGGCATCCCACCAGGTGCGCTCCACCAGGCTGGGCCGGTTGGCTTGGCTCGCTGGCTGCTGGGAGCCGTTGTCGCTTGCGGCGGGGAGTTCGAGGTAGTCGCGGTGGCCAGGGCCCTGGTCCACCTGCACCTCCCAGCCGGCACCGGCACCCTTCGGCACCTGGAACTGCAGGCTGCCCTGGGCGTCGGTGCGGCCCAAGGCAAGGGTTGTGCCATCGGGGGCCACCAGGCGCACCTCCGCATGGCTGGCCGGCTGGTTGGCGCTGAACCGGCTCTGCAGCAGCAGCGCATCGGTGAGGCCGCTCACCCGCTCCAGGCTGCTTTCGATGGCGTGGGCCTGGGCCGATCCCTGGCCAGCCGCAGCCACAACAGCGGCAACGCCGGCTAGCCCCAGCGCAACGCCGCAGACCCGGCCCACACGATGACCATGCATGGCACTCCTCTCGATCAGGACGCCTTCCAGCGACTATCGCGCTGCTTGCCCACCTGCACCATCCGCACCATCGAGCTCACCATCATCGACAGCGCGTCGCTGTTCTGGCCGCGGGCCTGGAGTTCGGAAGCGATCACACGTTCGGCGGCGGTGGCCACGGGAGCGGCCGTGCTGACCGTTGCGGGTTTGGCGGCTGAAGGAGCTGGGGGCAGAGCAGCGAACAGATCCAAGGCCGGAACCGGAGCTTTAACCAGGATTGGATCCTTGCAGACCTGCCCCAGCTCCGCGAGCAGGTTTGCGGGGTTGTGAAACATCGGGCTCAGATCCAATGCAGCCCCTGCTCATCCAGCCAGCCATCGAAGGGCACATCCCAGGGATCGCTGGAGAGCGCCTCGGCGAGGCAGGTGGACGGGAGCACGGCCAGCGCCGGCACGGCCCGCCAGGGCGGTTGTGCACGCAAGCGGTCGTACCAACCACCGCCCGAGCCCAGCCGGATGCCCCGGGCATCGAGGGCCAGGGCGGGCACCACCAGGGCGGCAAGGGCTGATGGATCCAGGGCCGCCCCCTTCCCCGGAGCCGGAATGCCGCAGCCATCGGGCACCAACGGCTGCCCGACCTGCCAGGGCCGGTAGAGGAGCTGCTCACTCTCCACCACCGGCAGGGCGCAGGGCAGCATCTCTGCCACAGGCCGCAGGTCTGGTTCGGCGCCGATCGGCCAGTAGAGGCCAAGGCGCTTGTGCGGAGAAACCAGCCCAGGCAGCACCTGCTGCGCCATGGTCGCCATGGCCTCCTGCACGTGGGGCATCACGGCGCACCGCACCTGCCGGAACTGCCGGCGCAAGTCAGTCTTGGAGGCAACAGTCATCAGCGCTGAAACCAGCCGGTGAGGGCGGCCGCCAGGGCATCGGCCGCGTCGTCGGGGCGGGGGGGATGCTCCAGATCCAGCTCGCGCATCACCGCTTCCAGCACCTCATCCTTCTGGGCGTGGCCGTTGCCGGTGAGGGCCTGCTTGATCTGCATCGGCGGAAACTCCCGCACCGGGATGCCGAAGCGCGCCAGCGTCATCACCAAAACGCCACGGGCTTGAACCACCGAGATGGTGGTGCTCGAGCGGTAGAAGAAAAACTTCTCCACCAC
>CAIOXF010000192.1 GCA_903862155.1 uncultured cyanobacterium
CGCCAGGGGATCGTGCACGTGATTGCCCCGGAGCTGGGCCTCACCCAGCCGGGCATGACCGTGGCCTGCGGGGATTCCCATACCTCCACCCACGGTGCTTTCGGCGCCATCGCCTTCGGCATCGGCACCAGCCAGGTGCGCGATGTGCTCGCCAGCCAGAGCCTGGCCATGGGCAAGCTCAAGGTGCGCCGCATTTGGGTGGACGGCCAGCTGCAGCCGGGGGTTTACGCCAAGGATCTGGTGCTGCACGTGATCCGCACCCTCGGGGTGAAGGGCGGCGTGGGTTACGCCTACGAATTCGCCGGCCCCGCCATCGAGGCGCTCTCGATGGAGGAGCGGATGACCCTCTGCAACATGGCGATCGAGGGCGGTGCCCGCTGCGGCTACGTGAATCCCGATCAGGTCACGTTCGACTACCTCAAGGGCCGTGCCTATGCCCCCAGCGGCGACGCCTGGGACAAGGCCGTCGCCTGGTGGCAATCCCTGGCCAGTGGCCCCAATGCCGTCTTTGACGACGAGGTGCGCTTCGATGCCGCCTCCATGGCCCCCACCGTCACCTGGGGCATCACCCCCGGCCAGGGCATCGGCGTGGATGAGGCCGTGCCCACCCTGGAGCAGACTGAGCCCGACGAGCGCCCCCTCGCTGAGGAGGCCTACCGGTATATGGATTTGCAGCCGGGCCAGGCGATCGAGGGCACCCCGGTGGATGTGTGCTTCATCGGCAGTTGCACCAATGGCCGTTTGAGCGATCTGCAGGCCGCGGCGGCCGTAGCCAAGGGCCGTCAGGTGGCGCCAGGCATCAAGGCCTTTGTGGTGCCCGGCAGCGAGCAGGTGGCCGCCGCCGCGGAAGCGGAGGGCCTCGACCAGGTGTTCCAGGCCGCCGGCTTTGAGTGGCGCGAGCCCGGCTGCTCGATGTGCCTGGCGATGAACCCCGATCGCCTCGAGGGCCGCCAGATCAGCGCCAGCTCCTCCAACCGCAACTTCAAGGGCCGCCAGGGCTCGGCCAGCGGCCGCACCCTGCTGATGAGCCCCGCCATGGTGGCCGCCGCCGCCGTGACCGGTCGCGTCACCGACGTGCGCCAGCTTCTCAACGCCTGATCGTCTCCAGCCCGATCTCCCTGAACGCCATGACTTCCGCACCTTTCCCCCAGGGCTCGATCACCGTTGTGGGCGGCACCACCGTGGTGGTGCGCGGCGATGACATCGACACCGACCGGATCATTCCGGCCCGGTTTTTGAAGTGTGTCACCTTCGATGCGCTTGGTCCGGCCGCCTTTGCCGACGATCGGACCGAGCTGGCCAACGATCCCTCCGGCCCCCATCCCTTCGATCGCCCTGAGCACCAGGGGTCTTCGATCTTGCTGGTGAACCGTAACTTCGGCTGCGGCTCGAGCCGTGAGCATGCGCCCCAGGCGCTGATGCGCTGGGGCATCCGGGCCGTGGTGGGCGAGAGCTTCGCCGAGATTTTCTTCGGTAACTGCCTGGCCCTGGGGATCCCCTGTGCGGTGGCCGACCACGCCACGATGCTGGTGATTCAGGATGCTGCCGCCGCCAACCCCGGCGAAGCATTCAGCCTTGATGTGCAAGCCGGCATTCTCAGCGGTGCGGGCCAGGGCTGGCAGCTGGAGCTGCCCAAGGGCCCCCAGCAGATGTTGGTGAGCGGCCAGTGGGATGCCACCGGCCAGCTCATTGCCAACAACGAAGCCCTGAAGGAGACAGCGGCACGCTTGCCCTACTTGGCGGCCTTCGCTTGAGGGCTGGGTCTAATCCCTCAGAAGCTCCGGGTTGATCAGAACAGCCGGCGCTGCGGCCCCGGCTTGCCGCTGTAAGGGACGAATGGGGTGCCCGTGCCCTTGAAGTTGAAGTCATTGAGGCGGACGCGGATGCCACCTAGCCCTTCATAGGGGCTGTAGTACACACCGATGTCGTAGCTGCGGCGTTGCCAGCGCAGCTCCACATAGGAGTTGGTGACGCTGCCGTAGAAGCCCGAGTTGGGGTCCACGTTGTAACCCACGCCCCCGCTGAAGAGGAGCGGACCGGCCAGCTGCTGGGTCAGGCCCACGTTGATCGTGCCGAGGTCTACGGCCCGATCGAAGCTGAACTGGCTCAGACCTTGGCGCAGGGTGCCGCTGCCAGTCACCGTGAGTTCGGTGTAATCGAAGAATGGTTTGCTGAAGTGGCCGAGGGTGAGCGTGGGGCCGCCTGAGAGGGTGAGGGTGTTCTGGTTGGTGCCATTGCCGAAATAGGCCAGCTCGGTGGTCACGTTGGCGTTGAGCCGGAGTCCGGGCACGATCGGCCTGGGCGAATAGGCGAGCGCCTGGAGCGGGGTTGAATCCAGCGGCTTGCCCGTCCAGAGGGGCAGTGAACCATTCACCGAAGCGATCAGGTTGCCGCGCCAGAGATCGATCAGGTTGGTGGTATCGAAGTCATTGCCCTGGTAGTTGCCAACGCCGATGCGCCAGAAGTAGTTGCTGGTGAATGAGCCCCAGTTCGGCAGATTCCCCGAGTCATCCAGGGAGACGCCATAGGCGGAATACACGTCCTGCTCGCCGAGTGAGCCGTTCCAGGTGCGGTAGCGATAGGCGCCGAACAGCCGCAGCGTGCTGTCGCCCAGCAGCGGCAGTCTCACCGAACGGGCCATGTCGCCCCAGCTGCGGGTGCCGTTGGCGATGTTCGAGGGGTTGAACGTGGAGATTTCCAGGTTCGCGTCGCTGCGGAAGCCCGCGATGGGGGTGCGCAATCTGGCGACCATGCCGAACAGATCACCTGCCGCGTTGGGCTGGGAGCTTGGCGGATCTCCTGCGGATTGGCCAGGCAGTGGGTAGCTGCTGGTGTAGCCGTTGATGGCCCGTTGCACCAAGAACTGTGGCTGCAGCTCCAGGCTGCCACTGTCACCGAAGCGGATCGGTGTGAGCTTGTATCCCACGAAGAAGCCGCCGCGGTCGGTGTTGTCCTGGCCCAGCACGACGCGGTTGTCTACCTCTTCTTTCTTCTCGATTCGGGTTTGTCTAGTCACCGGGATTGGCAAGCGCTCATCGAGGATCAGCCGGTTGCGCTTGGCCTTGATCACGGTGTCTCCGTTGGGCTGCAAGGTGGCAACCACGCCCTCTGAATTCAGCCAAGACTGGGCTGGTGTGAAGGGGTCGTTCGTGAAGGCGGCTCGATCGGCCTGCAGGCTCCCAGGCGTGAAGGTCATGCGTTTGGCCTGGAAGCGCCAGCGGCTCACGGTGCCTTTCACGAGCTCAGCGTTGCCGGCGGTGGTGAGTGATTGCAGCTGAGCGGGCCTCACCGCGCCGTACTGATTCACCGTGTCGGGGGCGGTGAGCTGGCTGGGGAAGCCAAAGCGGCGCTCTGCCTTCAGGGTTCGCTCAAAGCGCACATCGCTCACCCGCTGGTTGAGCGAATCGGTGACCTGCCGGCGAGCTAGTTCCTCCTGGCGGGCGCGCTGCCAGGCGTTGCCTTGGGGTTTGCTCTTGGTCTGGGGCTCTGCAGCAGCTCCGGTTTTTGATGTGGGGGCTGAGGCGGCGGTCGGATTGGTGGCTGAAACACCGGGTTTCCCGGTGGCTACAGCATCGAGTTGTTCGTTGAGGGTGCGCGGTTGCTGCAGGCTGTCAGGCGTGGTGCCCGGGCATCCGAGGGCCGGTGGCATGGCCGCGATGACGCGGTTCGGGGCTTTCTGATCGCCCCAGCGGTAACGCACCCCCAGCAGATAGCCGTTGCTTCCTTCGCTCACGCCGTTGTAGGTGCCGTAGGCGCCGGAGCGGTGGTGGATGCGTCCAACCACCGACCACTGGGGATCAACCAGGGCCTCCACTTCGAAGGCCAGGTAGTTGAGGAACTTGGAGAATCGCTCCCGGTAGGTCTGTTCGTAGTAGCTGAAATCGGTGTTGAGGCTCACCCCCTCCACCACAAAGATGTTCAGCCAGGGCCGCAGCCATAGGCGCAGGCCCAGGCCAAGCGTGCCTTCGCCGAACGACTGGGCTGGCACCGGGGCATTGGGCACCGGCTGGTTGAAAGGACCCCCCTGCTGGGCCCTGGCGATGTGCCCCATCAGGTTCACGTCGGTTTCCAGCGTGAACGGGCCGCCATCGAGCAGGCGCCGCTGGATGTTCACGCCGGTGAGGTACTCCGGCCGCCAGGAGCCCTGGAATAGGAAGGTTTCGCCGAAGTTGGCGTTCACCATCTGGCCCGCCCATGCCGTGGCGGCCCAGGGATAGGGGTGCCAGTTCGGCAGCTCCGGGATCTTCGGGGTGCAGGCCATCGGCGGCGTGGGGCCGAGGGGCTGCGAGGGCCGTTGCTCGATGTCGAGGTCCTGGGCGCTGGTGTCGAGGTCGATGACCCCGTACACGTCCTCGATCTCGCCTGCTCCTTCCAGCAGGCTGTAGCGGAGCTTGCTGGCCTGGAGGTATTGCTGGCCCCGCTGGAAGCGCACGGCACCGATGGCGTACACCGTGCGGGAATTCAGGTCGTACTCGATCCGGTCGGCGCGGATGCGACCGCCAGCAAGGGTGGCGGCCGCATTGCCGTTGGCCACCACGCGGCCTAGCTGAGCGTCGTAGCTCTGCTCGTTGGCGGAGAGGCCGATCTCCATGGGCGCCAGCTCAAACCCCTCAGCTGCTGAAGGTGTTGAAACCTTCGCGTTGGGAGGAGCGGGTTGAGCCCCAGCTGGGTTGGCTGGTGCTTGCGGGGCCGGCAACGGATAGGGAACCGATGCCGCCGCGCTGGCGCTAGCGAGGGCGATCAGGCCCAGCTGAGCGGCGGCCAGGACCCGATGGCTGGACCTGGGGAACCGCCGCACGCACGATCAACGAACGGCGGCGATCCTGCCACGTAAGGAAAGGGAGCTGGGCCCCAGGAGTGTCAGTCCTCCAGGTCTTTGCGGCTGGGGGTCCGGCTGGGATCGCTGGCCAGGAAGCCGAACACAAAGATCCCGATGAAGAAGAAAACGACCGAGTAAACCGAGATCTTGAGGGCGAGCATGGTCGGGCCTGCGGGGTCGAAGGGCGGGGAGGATCCGGCTATCGGGCCGGTAAGGGTGACAGCGCCGAAAGGGCCTCACCTGCCGTGCGGCTGCCGCATCATCCTATGGGCCCCTGCTGGCGAACCCGGCCTTCGAGCCGCTCAGGGGTCGTTCAGCTCCCAGGATTGAAACGTTTCCGTCACGGTTGCCGGTGAAGCAGGGCCCGGATCGCGCCAGCTGGGATCTCTTGCCGCTGTGGCAGTGCGAGCACCCCGATGGGTTTTCGGGGTGTGCCCTCGCCCATCCCTGGGGGGCACGGCATCGGCCCGACTGGCACCGGCGCGGCCTGGTGATCTGGCCGCGGGGCGGCCAGTGGCGTCGGCTGACCGCCACGCTGGATTGCCCTGAGGCCTGGCGTCCCTATGGGGGCGCGGCCCTGGCTCGGCTCTGTCTGCGCTGGTGGGCCGATGCGGTGGAGCTGTGGGCCGATGGCCGGTTGATTCACCAGGGAGATCTCTTCGATACGGCCTGCCGCTGGCCGCTCCCGGAGGCCTGGTGGCAGGGCCAGCCCATGGCGCTGGAGCTCCGGCTGCGCAGCCCGCGCCACGACGACGGTGCCCTGATCACCAGCCGTGTGGAGCTTGAGCCCCTGGATCCGGCCGATCCCCACGATCTGCTGGGCCCCACGCGCCAGGAGCTCCAGGACCTGGTGCCGCCTGCCGGGAATGCCCCTGTGCATGTGCTGGGCCACGCCCACCTGGATCTGGCCTGGCTCTGGCCCGTGGCCGACACCTGGCAGGCCGCCGAGCGCACCTTCGCCTCGGCCCTCGATCTGATGGAGCGTTTCCCGGAGCTCCATTTCGCCCATTCCACCCCGGCCCTCTACGCCTGGTTGGAGCGCCATCGGCCGGCCCTGTTCGCCCGGGTTCAGCAGGCCGTGGTGGCTGGCCGCTTTGAGCCGATCAACGGCCCCTGGGTGGAAACCGACTGCGTGTTGATCGCCACCGCCTCGCTGTTGCGCCAGTTCCAGCACGGCCAGCGCGAAAGCCAGCGCCTGTTCTCCCAGCTGGAGCACCGCCTGGCCTGGCTCCCCGACAGCTTTGGCTTCGGCGCTGGGCTGCCGGCGGTGGCGGTTGCCACAAATGTGCGCTGGTTCTGCACCCACAAGCTCGCCTGGAACGCCACCAACCCCTTCCCCCACCGGCTGTTCCGCTGGCGCGCCCGCTGCGGCTCCGAGGTGCTGGCCTTGATGAACGCGCCCATCGGCACCGATGGCGACCCCCTGGCCATCGCCCGCTACCGGCAGCAGTGGCAGGCGGCCACGGGGGTGGCCGAGGCCCTGTGGCTTCCCGGCGTGGGCGACCATGGCGGTGGCCCCACCGCCGAGATGCTGGAGCAGCTGAGCCTCTGGGCGGACCGGCCGGAGGCGCCGGCCCAGCGCCACGGCATCCTGCGCGACTACCTGGCCCGCCTCGAGACCAAGGCGCCTGCCTTGCCGGTGTGGCGTGATGAGCTGTATTTGGAACTGCACCGGGGCTGCGCCACCACCCGGACCGACCAGAAGCGCCACAACCGCACGCTGGAGCGGCTGCTGCGGGAGGCGGAGTTGGCCCGGGTGCTGGCGGCAGTGCCCCCCGGCCTGGGCGATGCGCCGGTGGATTGGGAGCCACTGCTGTTCCAGCAGTTCCACGACATCCTTCCGGGCACCTCGATTCCGGAGGTGTTCGAGCAGGCCGAACCCCAGTGGTGCCAGGCCCGGCGCCAGGCCAGTGCTGCCCGCGATCAGGCGTTGCAGCAGTGGCTGGGGGGCAGCTCAGTGCCCGCTGGCTGGCCCGCGGATCGGGAGAGCTGGTGGCTGGCCCAGCTCCAGCCCCTGCAGCCGCGGCCGATCACCCGGCGTTTGCCGGCCGGCAAGTGGAGCCTGAACGGCGCATCCCTGCCCCAGCAACCGGCAACGGGCGGGGGCACCTGGGTGCAGATCCCTGGTTTGGCGGGTGTGGCGGCCTGCCGGTTGGAGCGCCAGGGCACTGATGCAGGGGCCCTGGCGCAGCCGTCGGCTGAGCTGGTGGATCCCGTGCGCATCACACGGGAGGGCGAAGGCTGGCACCTGGCCAACGGCCATCTGCAGGTGCAGCTCGGCCCCGCCGGCCTGGAGCAGCTCTGGGATGGCGCCGGCAACCGCCAACTGGCGGCGCCCGTGGCCCTGCGGCGCTACCGGGATGCCGGCCAGTTCTGGGATGCCTGGGACATTGCGGCCAACTACGGCGACCACCCCCTGCCCTGGACCTGGGAGGGCACTCCCGAGCTGGTGGAGCAGGGCCCCCTCTGCGTGAGCTTTTGCTGGCGCGGCCACTGCGGCAGCAGCGCGGTGCGGCTTGATGGCCGGCTGTTGGCCGGATGCCCGTGGCTTGAGCTCAGCTTGGCGGTGGATTGGCGCCAGCGCCATGAGCTGCTGCGCCTCGAGCTGCCCCTGGCCCAGCCGGCCAGCCGCTGGGCAGCCGACACCTCCGGCGGTGTGATCGAGCGGCCGGCGGAACCCGCCAATCCGCGGGAACAGGCCCGCTGGGAGGTGGCCGCCGTGAGCTGGCTGGCGTCTGTGGCAGCCGGTGGTGGCAGCCGGGGCGGCCTGGCTGTGTTGCTGGATGGGCCCCAGGGGGCGTCGGCCTCAGCGGAGCAGGTCGGGGTGTCGCTGCTGCGGGCGCCCACCTGGCCCGATCCCGGCGCCGACAACGGCTGGCAGCGGCAGCACCTGGCCCTGATGCCCTACGCGGGCAGCTGGAGCAAAGCGGCGGTGCCCGCGGAGGCGCAGCGGTTGCGCGAGCCGCTCTGGCTGCGGCCTGCCGCCCAACCCACTGCGGCCACCCATGTGGAGGGATTGCCGGCGCTGGAGCCGGGGTTGGTGCTGGTGGGCTGCCGCCCCACCAAAGCCGGGCCGGTGCTGGCGGTGCACAACCTCAGCCCCTGCCGTAAGCGCCTGGATCCAGGCTCCGACTGGCGGTTGGTGGAGCGCCTGGATGGATTGGATCGGCCCCAGCCGGGTCAGGGTGCGCTGGCAGCCCTCAGGCCCTGGGAGATCGGGTTCTGGCGACTGGCCCGGGTGGATCAGTCGTCGTGATCGTCGAAGGGATCAGAGAGGGTTTTCGACGGCGGTCCGAAGGCCGTGTAGACCCCGAAGCCGGTGAGGCCGAGCAGCACGGCCAGCACTGCAATCGCCACCGAAAGGGCTGGAGAAGTTGTGGTTTCCATCGCGTTGCAGCAGAGGGGCCTGGGGAGGCGGGATTCGGCAGCGGCCCGGCGCGAAGCATCACAACTCGCGTCAGCCCGACGCGCCAGGGAGGGCGCGACCTTTACAGTACCCAGACCGATTGCTAGCGCGAGAGGCTCGAGCATCCATGGCCCAACGCACCCGTCTGGGAGACCTGCTCCGTCCGCTGAATTCCGAGTACGGCAAGGTCGTCCCCGGTTGGGGCACCACCCCCGTGATGGGGGTGTTTATGGCCCTCTTCCTGGTGTTCCTGCTGGTGATCCTGCAGCTGTACAACAAGTCGCTGCTGTTGGAAGGCATCAACGTGAACTGGAACGGCATCGGCTGATCCCTTTGGATCGGGCAGGACGACATGAATTTCTTTGGGATTGGCCTGCCCGAGCTGGCCGTGATTGCGGCCATCGGTCTTTTGGTGTTCGGTCCGAAGCGTCTGCCTGAGCTAGGGAAGACCTTGGGGAAAACCCTCAAGGGTTTCCAGTCGGCTTCGAGCGAATTCGAGAAGGAATTCCGCTCCGCTATCAGCGCCACCGATGCCCCCGAGGCCGCGGCGCTGCCGGCTGAAGCTGGCCTTGCTCCATCCGAGGTGAACGCTGTTGCTCCAGCGGCCGAGCCCGGTTCGGCCGCCGAGCATCCCAAGACCGACGACGCACCCCAGGCCTGAGCCGGTGACGCTTCAGTTGGTGGTGGGTCTCGGAAATCCCGGGACCAAATACGCCGGCACGCGACACAACGTGGGCTTCATGGCGCTGGAGCTGCTGGCGGCCCGCAATGGTTCGGGCTTTCGCAACCAGCCCAAGCTCCACGGCCTCCTGGCTGAAGTGGGGCAGGGCGATCAGCGGCTGAGGCTGCTGATGCCGCAGACCTACATGAACGACAGCGGTCGTTCGATCCGCGCTGCTCTCGACTGGTTTTCGCTCACCCCTAAGCAACTGCTGGTGGTGGTCGACGACATGGACCTGCCCCTCGGGCGCCTGCGGCTGCGGCAGAGCGGCAGTGCCGGCGGCCATAACGGCCTGCGGAGCACCATCAGCCACCTCGGCACCCAGGATTTTCCCCGGCTGCGCATCGGCATCGGTGCACCGGCTGAGAACCCTGCTGAGCGCAAGGCCCGCACCGTGGGTCACGTGCTCGGCCGCTTCAACGCGGCGGAGCAGCCCACCCTCGATGCCGTGCTAGCCGAAGTGGAGGCCGGTTTTGGGCTGATTCAGCGCCTGGGCTATGAGCGTGCCGGTAACCGGCTGAACGGTTTCAGCCCAGAAGCCCAGGCAGGCTGAGGCCATGGCCCGTCTCCCCGCCACCACCGCCCAGCTGCGGGTGCTGCACCAGAGCTTCAGCGACCGGTTGCTGGAGGGCGAAGTGACCGCCGGCGGCTTCCACTGGACCTTCACTTGGCGCTTCGAGAAGGGCCAGCTGAGCGTGGAACCGTCCCTCGGCCGGGCCCTGATCCAGGACGCTCTGTTGCGCTTTCTGGTGAAGGCCGACTACCAACTGGAGCCCGGCGGCGATTACGCCTTCACGGTGCGGGCGCGCTTTTAACTGCTCTTCTGAGCGAGCTTCTGAGCTCTCCGCATCCGGCGTTCCTGCTCCAGCAGCGGCGTCTCCAGCTCGGTGGCGCGGCCGAGGGGAACACCGAGCCAGCGCTCCAGCAGCAGCTGGGCCACCACGTCGTCGATCGCGCGGGGCGGCAGCCGCAGTCCCCGGGGCAGCAGGCGCTTGAAGCCCCTTGGCGGGATCAGCTCCCAGTAGCGATTCCGGGCCGCCAGGGTGCTGCCCCGCTCATCCACCACTTCCACCGCCAGGCCTAGCTGGCGCAGGCGCTGGAGCCAGACCCCGCTGCTGGTGCCATCGCCAAGAACCACGCCTTCTAGCCCTTCGGTCTGCCACTGAGCCAGCCTCCGCAGGCAGGCCTCGCTGGGCTCGATGTGTGCGGCGATCACCCTGGATCGCCCGGCATCACAGCGCACCAGGCCGCACTTGCTGCGTCCCGGATCAAGGGCGGCCCATCCCTCGCCACTCATGGTCGGCGCGGCAGGGTCTGGCTGGGCCGCACCCAGCGGAATTCCACGGCGATTGGATCTGGGGTGTCGGCATCGCGCAGGGCCACGGCCTCCAGCTGAGCCACCTCCCCTGATGGCCGCTCGGCCAGGGTCTGGCCCAGCTGGTTGAGGGCGGCGCCATCGAACTGCAGCCCATCGGTGAGAGTGCCCTGGCGCTGGGCTTTGGCGTAGGCCGCGGCCAGCAGCAGGTTGAGGCGGCGGGCGATGCCCTCGGGGTTGCGCAGGTCGCCCTCGATTGTGGTGCTGGCCAGCACCTCACCCCTGCGCACCACCACCCGGTTGGGCCGCAGGTCGGGGAAGGCGAGCACCTGTTGCTCGCCCCGCAGCACGTTGGCGGCCGAGAGGATGCTCACCACCCAGCTGCCGGGCTTGGCGAGCATCTCCTCCAGGCGGGAGATGTCGTTGCGCGGCACCAGGAGGATTTGGCGGTTGGGGGGCTGGCCGGGCAGTACGCGCTGGAAGGTGAAGCGGTTGGCCTGCTGCAGCACGGCATTGATCACTGAGCGGGCCTGGCCCGGTTGCTCCAGGGTCACCTTGGCCGTGGCCAAGGGTTGGCCGCTGGCGATCACCACGTCGCCGCGGCGCAGGGCGATCAGGTTGTTTTCGAGCTGGCGCAGCTCCTTGGCGCCGGCGTCGATGCGGCGTTGCACCCGGGCCAGCTCGGCCTTGTTGCGGCGGATGTCGGCATCGCGGTTCTGCACCTCACGGCTGAGCCGGTCGCGCTCGGCCAGCAGTTGCTGGCGCTGGGCCAGCAGCGGTGCCAGTTCGCGCCGCAGCGCCCCGGCCCGTTGTTGTGCTTCCCGTAGCTGCTGCTCCGACTGCTCGCGTCCCGTCTCGGCCTTGACCAGTTCCCGCTGGCTGCGGGCCAGGGCAGAGCGGCTGGCCTGAAGGCGCGCCTGGATCTGATCGAGCTCAAACAGCCCCACTCGCAGCTGCTGGCTCACCAGCAGCATCAACCCCAGCGATACCGCACTGATCAGGCTGCCCGTGAGCACCGTGATCAGCACGGCGGTGTCGCGGGGGCGCAGGTTGAACAGGCTCAGCCGGGCCTTGCCCACGCGGCTGCCCAGACGGTCGCCCAGGGTGGAGAGCACGCCCCCCAGCACCAGCAGGCTCAGGATCAGCAGCCAGCCCGACACCACCAGCTCCAGCGGGCCCCAGTATCCCCGACGCGCCCAGCCCGACCGGCCTAGCTGAAGCGCTTGGCCAGGGCGATCGGGTCGAAGACCGTGATCTTCTTGCGGTCGATCGACACCAGGCCCTCGGTGCGCAGATCGCCCAGCAGGCGAGTGATCGTGACGCGGGTGGAGCCGATCGCCTCGGCGATGGCCTGGTGGGAGAGGCGGAGGTCGATCGTGATCCCCTCGCTGCTGGGCACGCCAAAATCGCGGCAGAGCACCAGCAGGAAGCTCACCAGCCGCGAACTCATGTCACGGTGGGTAAGGGTTTCGATCATGGTTTCGGTCTGCAGGATCCGTGAGGAGAGGCCCTGCAGCAGCAGCAGCCCCACGCTCGCGTCCTGCTCGATGGCCTTGCGCACGGAGGTGGCCGGCGCGGTCACCATCTCCACCCGGGTGAAGGCGATGGCGTGATAAAACCGGTCGGAGCGCTGGCCGGTGAGCAGCGAGAGCACGCCAAAGAGGCTGTTCTCCCGCAGCAGCGCCACGGTGATTTCTTCGCCGCTCTCGTACACCCGCGAGAGGCGCACCGCGCCGCGGCGCAGCAGATACACCTTCTCGGCCGGGTCGCCGGGGAAAAAGATCGTTTTGCCCCGTTCCACCGTTTCAACGGTGCTGCCCGAAAGCCCGCGGATCACTTCCAGCAGGGTGGCCGCGCCGGAGCTGGCGGAGCCGATGGCTGCCACGGCACCGGGGTCGCCGCTGGAGGGCGTGGGCGCAGTACGGCTGAAGCCACGGGTGGCGCCGACCATGGATAGCGGACAAGTGGGCGGACCCTACGGATGGGCCTAGCGCCCCCCTGTAGCGATTCACACGATTTCACGGCGCAACGGTGGCGACGGGCACCATTGCTGATCAGGCTAGTACAGGTGTTTGCACCACCGGTGGTGTGGCCGCGCTTGTTTTCCCGCCTGCTGCCGCTACATTCAGCAACGTGCCCGGATGCCCATGACCGCCAGCTTCCCTGCGTCCTCCGGTGCCTCCCGCAGCCTGCCCGGCGCGAGTCGGGGCCTGCATCGCCCGCTGGCGCCGGTCACCCCCAGGCCAGTGCCGAAGCTGCGTCTGGTGGCCCAGCCGGAGGGCCTGCTCCAGGTGCATACCGCCTCCTTCCGCGGCAGTTTTGGCAGTGTGCTGAGTCAGGCGCTGCGCACCGCCGGCCTGGGCAGCCGCGTGTTGGTGAGCCAGTTCCTCAAGGGTGGTGTGGATCAGGGCCTGGAGGCGAGCACCTGGCTGTGTGGCCGGTTGCAGTGGCTGCGCCCGGCCGTGCCGGCCTGTGTGGACCAACCTTCGGAACAGGCGCCTGAGGCGGCCGCTGCTGTGGCCGAGGTGTGGGCCTTCAGCCGCGAGCAGCTGCTGAGTGGCGCTGTGGATCTGATGGTGCTCGACGAACTGGGCCTGGCCGTGGAGCTGGGCTACGTGGGCCTCGATGAGGTGGTGAGCAGCCTGGAGCGGCGCCCGGCCCATCTGGATGTCATCCTGACCGGGCCTGCAATGCCTGCCGAGCTGATGGCGATGGCCGATCAGGTGACCCAGCTCCGCCGCGGCCTCTGAGACCGCTGCACTGAATCCCCAAGGCCCTGCATGCTCAAGAACGACCGCTGGATCAATGAGCAGGCCGCGGCCGGAATGCTCGAGCCGTTCCAGCCCACCCTGGTGCGCCATCTCGATCCCGAGAACGCCGCCAACCCTGTGCTCAGCTACGGCTGCTCCTCCTATGGCTACGACCTGCGGCTGAGCGCCAAGGAATTCCTGATCTTCCGCCACGTGCCCGGCACGGTGATGAACCCCAAGCGGTTCAATCCGGCGAACCTAGAACCAGCCCCGCTTCACGAAGACGAAGATGGCCGCTACTTCATCCTTCCGGCCCACAGTTATGGCCTGGGCGTGGCACTGGAGAAGATGCGGGTGCCTCCCAATATCACCGTGATCTGCCTGGGCAAGAGCACCTACGCCCGCCTTGGAATCATCGTGAACACCACGCCCGCCGAAGCCAGCTGGGAGGGCCATCTCACCCTGGAGTTCAGCAATTCCTCTGGCGCTGATTGCCGCATCTACGCCGAGGAGGGCATCTGCCAGCTGCTGTTCTTTGAGGGTGATCCCTGCGATACCACCTATCAGGATCGGGCCGGCAAGTACCAGCACCAGCCCGAGCGTGTCACCCTCGCCCGCGTGTAACTCAGGGCGCCAGGCGCGCCTTGTGCAGCCGACTCTTCTCGTACCAGGTGGCAATTTCTGGCGCCCAGCTCTGCATGTGGGGCCACATCAGATCGCAGAGCGCGCGGATTTCTTCCTGGGCATCGAGCTTGGCCCGCAGGTCCATGAAGTGCAGAAACGCCCGCAGCGAGAAGCTCACCACGAAATGCTGGCGATAGTCGAAGGGGAGGATCCCGCGGGCGTGCTCCTCGGCGAAGCCAGTATCCAACAGATCCCGGTAGCGCTCGGCCGCCGCTTGGCACAGCACTAGATCCTTGGCCCGCTCCTCGGCGGTGTAGGCGTATTTCTTGCCCTGGCGGTCGGCGTAGGAGCCCACCGGGCGCAGGTAGAACACTTCCTCCAACGCCAGTTCGCCGTTGGCAGCGCGGCAGATGCGCTCGCCCGTGTAGCGCATCGATTGCACATCGAAGCTCACGCCCACCCGGTGGGTGCGGGCCTGCTGCATCACCGAATGGGGAAACCAGCCCACGTTCAGCACGATCTGGGCGTGCTCCAGTGGGCCGTAGTGGCCGCGCTCACCCGCCAGCAGCCGCTTCACGCAGATCTCACCGGCGCGGGTTTCGTCGGGCCAGGTGTCGCGCGCCTCGGCCACGAAGCCTTCGGAGTAGTCCTGGTGCATGCCCGCGTACACGCACTGCTGCGGGTTGGGGGTGGCAGCAATCAGCTCAACCCGGAAGCGCGGATCCATAGACAACTCAGCCGTGGCTGCGGGGTGCCGCCATCGTGCCAGTGGTGGCCGGTTGCTGCTCCAAGCTGCTGATCTGGCCCACACCGGCCAGCTGGGGCAACGGCTCACCCGCCACCACGGCCGCACTGAGGGCTTGCAGGTCGCTGGCGCTGCGGGCCCCCACGGCTCGGCCCACGGGCTGGCCGGCGGCGTTGAAGAACTCCAGCTGGGGAATGCCGTTCACCTCAAAGCGCTCGATCTCCGGCTGCCAGCGCGGGTTGTCCACATTCAGCATTACCACGTCCAGCTGGCCGTGGTGGCGTTGCTCCAGCTGCTCCATCGCCGGGGCCATGGCGCGGCAGGCCTCGCACCAGTCGGCGTAGAACTCCACCAGGGTGGGCCGGCCGTTGGCCAGGGCCACCGGTAGATCCAGCGACTGGCGCGCCAGCTTCTCCAGCGGCGCCTGGGGATGGAGCCCACCGCGCAGCCACAGCAGGGCCGCCGCCAGCACCACGGCGATCGCCGCCAGGATCAGGCGCTCACGGCCGCCAAGGGCACCGGTGCCGGAGCTCGCGCCGGAATCGGGCGTGGAGGCCATGGGGGATTGCCAGTGCAGAGCGGGCACTCTGGCAGTGCTCGCTAGCGTTTTGCCCAGGCCCAGGGGCTCCGGCTTGTGAAGCGCCGTCTCACCCTCCACTTCCCGCGTGAGTCGGTGCATGAGCCGATCACCTACCGGCTGGCGGTGGATTTCGACATCGCCGCCAAGATCCTGCGGGCCCAGATCGCGCCCAACCAGAGCGGCACGATGGTGGTGGAGCTCTCGGGCGACATCGATGAACTCGCCGCTGCCGAGAGCTGGCTCGAAAGCCTGGGGCTGCAGCTCAACCGTGCCCCGGGTCAGATCCGGATCGATCCGGAGGCCTGCGTGAACTGCGGAATTTGCTCCAGTGTGTGCCCGAGTGGGGCGCTGGGTTTTGGTGCGCCCACCTGGCTGCTCACCTTTGATGCGCAGCGCTGCCTGGTGTGCGAACAATGCATTCCAAGCTGTCCCCTGGACGCCATCTCCCTGGAACTGGAAGCCGCATGAGCAGCCTGCTCCGCCTGGTCTCCCTGCCGCTGCGCGCACCGATGCTGCTGGTGCTCGTGGCAGTGTCGCTCTACGAGGGTTTGCGTTGGACCGGCCCTACTCCATCACCCGAGGCCGGCCTGATCGGGTTGCCGGTGGTGATGTGGTCGGTGGATTGCCTCCACGCGGTGGTGGTGGTGCTGGTGTGCACGATGCCGGATCTGCTGCTGCAGCGGGTATCGAACCTGATGGCCGCCAGCCGGGTGATGAGCCTGGTGATCACCCTGCTGATCGTGACGGTGGGCGGCCTCTATCTGCTCCACCTCAACGTGCTTTCCAACGTGCTGATCCTGGCCAGCGCGGTGTTGCTGGCCCGCCTGGATCTGGCGCGGATCCGGGTGAATCCGCCACCGGTGCGTCAGGCCCTGGCGCTGGTGGTGGTGGTGCTGGTGAGCGCCAGCATCGGCCGGTTGGTGGCGGCCTAGCAGCGCGGTTTGGCCCTCGACTCCAGGCTCCAGAGGTTGCCCAGCACCTTCTTCACGTAGAGGCGGGTTTCGGGATAGGGGATCGCCTCCACCCACAGCTCCGGCTGGGCCTGGAGTTTGGGGTTGATCCAGCGGGCCACGGCGTTGGGCCCGGCGTTGTAGCTGGCCACCGCCAGTAGGGGATTGCCGCTCCATCGCTCCATCAGCTTTCTGAGGTAGCGCCCGCCCAGGCCGGCGTTGCGTTGGGGATCTTCCAGGTCGCTGGGGCTGAGGGGCTCGCCGGCCAGCTCGTTGGCTGTTTCGGGCATCAGCTGCAGC
>CAIOXF010000193.1 GCA_903862155.1 uncultured cyanobacterium
ACCAGCAACAGGCTCGCGGATGCCGTCGATGTCGACGGGGGGAGCAGCGATGAACGCCACGATGAAGCAGATGGTGGCCGCCAACAGGCAGGGGATCATCAGCACACCGAACCAACCCACATAGATGCGGTTGTTCGTGGAGGTGACCCACTGGCAGAAGTTCTGCCAGCTGCTGGCACGGCCGCCGCGCAGAGCAGTGGTCATGGATGCAGAAGAACGGGTGAGAAATCCCACAAGGGGATCAAAAAACGCTAGGGAGATCCCTGGGTCTCACCACAGGACGCAATCAAACGTGCGCTGGCGCAATCTGCCGTTACACGCAAGATGAAGGCGCTGTTACACAGCTGCTACGCAATCTGCGTGGGCAGGATCAAGCCGCCTGCTCGCGCAGCCACTGCCGGCCCTGTTGCAGAAACAGCTGCCAATCCAGCCGCTCCGTTTCTGCCGCTCGGGCCACGATCAGGGGCGCTTCCCGTTTAATGCGTTCCAGATCCGGTTCACTCACCCCACTGGAGAGGGCCATCACATCGGCCATGGCACGGCCCACCACCCGGGTGAGATAGGCGGCGCTGAGGGCCTGCACTGCACCGCCCACCAGCCAGGTGGCGCCATGCAACTTGAGCATCCCCGCCAGGCTCTGGCTGCTCCACTCCACCACCCCCAGAGCCAGCGAAGCCCGAGCCAGCTCAGCGGCGGCGGCCCGCAGCTGCTCCAGGGTCCAGCGGCACTGCCATAGGCGGGCCATCTCCCGGAGCATCAGACCGTTGGCCACCGCCAGCACCAGCAGATCCAGGCTGGGCAGTGGGGCCGCCACCACACCCGCTGCCACGACCCATTGCGTGCGCTGCAGCAAGCCATCGAGCTGTTCACGCCTCAGCAGCTCCAGTTCGGCCTGCCAATCGCGATGGAGACCGCGGGCCAAGCGCAGCCGCGTCGCCTCGCGAAGGGCAGACGCCTCCTGGGCGAGGGCCTCCACCAGCGGCTGGAGTGCGGAGCCCAAGCTGTCGTGGGTGCCGTCCCAGAGCAGCAGCCGGGTTCCGCAGACATCGGGCAGCTGGGCCAGTAGCTCGCGGCGCAACGCGCCAGTGTCCTGAGCGGGGTCAGCTGTCACAAGCAGCCAAGCGGGCTGGCCCTCGGGCATGGCCTCGATCCAGCGCAGGGGCGCCGCCGCCAGGGGAGCATTCAGGTGGTGAAGGAGCAGGTCGCACTGGGCAAACAGCTCAGGCCAGCGCCAGCCCTCGCTCCAGCGGGGCAAGGGTTCGGCCCAGTGCAGGGTGAGGCCACTGGGCGATTGCAGGGTGGCTGCCAGTCCCTGCCGCAGGTCAGGCCCTACCGGGCCCATGCCCACCACCGCCAGTTGCAAGCCTGGGACAGCGACCAGCTGGCGAAGCTGATCGAGGCGCTTGGGGCGCGTTTCAGGGTCTGCGCCCAGCGCCTCAAATTGGGGAAGGAGACTGTTCAGCCGTTCCAGCCATCCCGACAGGTTGGTGTCGGCCAGACCAAACCGCCGGCGGGGGCGCAGCAACCACAGGGCGCCGCCGGCAGCCGCCGCCAGGGTGAACGACGTACCGCTGGACAGCCAATGGGTGAGGTGCTGGGCTGCATCCACCCCCAGGCAGCCACCGCCCACAACAGCGGCCGCAGGCCACCAGCGGCGCAGCGGACCTTGCAGTGAGGCCCGCACCACCGGGGCAAGCACCGTTGTATCCGCAGGCCGGGCGCTCACCGGAATCGCAGGGAAGGCAGATGGGCGCATCTCTAGCGCAGCTTCCGACCGCCGCTGCCAATAGGTTGAGGAAACGCCCAGGTGGTTGCTCACCTGCCCGCTCCACCCACCACCGTTGGCCCCAAGCTCCCCCCTGAGCCGAACCCGTCCGACCGATCCGGAGCCCTGCAGCAGCTTGGGCGAGCGGCTCACGGCGCGCCACCAGGCCTTGCTGCATCAGTGGGGGCAGGAGCTGCTCCAGGCGCCGGGCTGGCGCGGGGAGTTGCCCGTGGCGGTGCTGGAGCCCTGTTGGCTGAGGTTGCGCCGAGTGGCTGTGCAGGATCTATCCAACCGATTGCCACCCGATGGGAGCGAAGCGGCACCGGAACTCGTGCGCTTTCGCCAGTTGCGCCAGGCCGGTCTCGACGACTGGAGTGCCCAGCAGCTGTGCTGGCAAGAATTTGGCTGTGCCGCCTTTCAGCAGGCCCAACGCCGGTTCTGGACATCCCAAGACCAGGGCAACCACGGCTGGACGCTGGCGCGCTACTTGGACCTGATCGAGACCTACCGGCGTGGCCTCAGCGCGGATGAGGTCCGCCGCTTGCCACTGCTGGTGCTGGCGCGCGAGGGAAGCGCAGAGCACCATGCCCTGTTCTGGCTACCACCAATCGGGGGCCGATAGGGCACACTTGCGCCTGATTCCAGGGGCTGCGGCGATGGCCGACGACACCACCACTTCCTACGAAGGTCAGGGCCAAGGAGGCCGCAGCGGTGGCGGTGGCGGTCGTGGTCCGGGCAACCGCGAACCCGGCGGTTTCCGCATCCGCCTGAGCGACAACGAAATGCGCGCGGTCCGCGCGATCCAGGAGACCTTCCGCCTTCGCTCCACCGTGGCGGCGCTGGGGTTCTCGATCCGCACCGTGGCCCAGCTGCTCGAAGACGGTCAGCTCGATGAGCTCGTGGCCCAGCAGCGCGCCCAGGCCGGCAACCGTGGCGATGGCCCGCGGGGCGGACGTCGCGGAGAAGGTCGGGGCGAGCGCCGCGAAGAGCGGGCTCCCCGCATCGATCCCTTCGCCCGTCCGACCAAGCCGGCTCCTGCTCCGGCTGCCGAGGAAGCTGAGCCCGCTGCCACGGCTGAAGAGACTCCCGCCGACGCCGTGAGCGAGGCTCCCGCCGAGGAGACCACCGCCGAAGCCACCGAGGCCTGATCTGATGACGCGGCCGAGGGTGCTCTCGGGCGTCCAGCCCACTGGATCCCTGCATCTGGGCAACTGGCTTGGAGCCATCCGCAACTGGGTGGGTCTGCAGGACAGCCACGACACGTTTTTTTGTGTGGTTGACCTGCACGCCATCACCGTGCCCCACGAACCGGGACGGCTGGCGGAAGACACCCTCACCACGGCCGCGCTCTATCTGGCCTGCGGAATTGATCCCGCCCGCTCCACGGTGTTCGTGCAGAGCCAGGTGAGCGCCCACAGCGAGCTGTGTTGGCTGCTCAACTGCGTGACCCCGCTCAACTGGCTGGAGCGGATGATTCAGTTCAAGGAGAAGGCGATCAAGCAGGGCGACCAGGTGTCGGTGGGCCTGCTGGATTACCCGGTGCTGATGGCCGCCGACATCCTTCTCTATGACGCCGACCTGGTGCCGGTGGGGGAAGACCAGAAGCAGCACCTGGAGCTGGCCCGCGACATCGCCCAGCAGCGCATCAACGCCCGCTTTTCACCAAAGGATGCACACGGGGAGCCAATTCCCGTGCTGAAGGTGCCCGAGCCCTTGATCCTCAAGGAAGGCGCCCGGGTGATGAGCCTCACCGACGGCAGCAGCAAGATGAGCAAGAGCGATCCAAATGAGGGCTCGCGCATCAACCTGCTCGATCCCCCCGAGCTGATCACCAAGAAAATCAAGCGCGCCAAGACCGACCCCACCATGGGGCTGGAGTTCGGCAATCCCGAGCGGCCTGAATCCGACAACCTGCTGGGGCTCTACGCGATCCTCAGCGGCAAAGGCCGCGAGGCTGCCGCCGCAGAGTGCGCAGGCATGGGTTGGGGCACCTTCAAGCCCCTGCTGGCCGAGGCTGCTGTGGAGGCCCTGCGCCCCGTTCAGCAGCGCTATGCCGAACTGCGGGCAGATCGGGCCACCCTCGAAGCCGTGCTGCAGCAAGGCCGGGAGCGCGCCGATACGGTGGCGTCCGAGTCGTTGCAGCGGGTGCGCGACGCCCTGGGATTCCTGCCCGCCTGACGGCAGGCTCTTAATCATTTCTTCCCAATCGATCACCGCAGCTGATCCTTCGGGAGGCCCAAAGGGCTCCCGTTCTGCGCTGGCTCGCCCCATCACCTCACCAGACGGAACAAGCGGTCGCGCCCATCTCAGGCGAGACCCGCGCCTCACTGGTCAGCAATTGCACACTGAGACGCCTTTGTCCAGGGGGTGGATGACCGTCTGGCGCTATGCCCCGTTGGCTGATCAAGGTCAAGGCCGCTGTGTTCCGCGCGTCTGACTTCGCTGCATTTCCCTCGCCGTCTCCTGAGCGCCCTCGCCCTGCTTCTGCCATTCAGCGCGGTTCCCACGGGTGCCGGCATCGCCGCCCATTCCCAGAGCCTGCAGCCCTCTCGCCCAAAGGAGAAACCTCCCTACGCGCTCACCCCAAGGCGCCGGGCCCTGCTGGCCACCATCCGCTACGCCGAAGGCACCTGGACCGGCGGCAGGAGTGATGGCTACAGGTTGCTCTACGGCGGCGGCCGCTTCATGAGCCTGGCCCGCCACCCCGAAATCACGGTGCACAAGCGCTACAGCAGCGCGGCCGCCGGGGCGTATCAGTTCCTCCCCGGTACCTGGCGGATTGCGGCCACGAAGCTCGGTCTGCGGGATTTCGGCCCGAGCAACCAAGACATGGCCGCGTTGTTTCTGGTGGAACAACGGGGCGTACTCAGGAAGCTCGACCGCCAGGGCCTCTGCGGGGTGGTGCTCGATCGCCTGGCCCGGGAATGGGCTTCCCTCCCCAACCACGCCGGTCGCAGCCATTACGGACAGCCGGTGAAGACCCGCGCCGCACTGCAGGCCTTCTACGCCAGCCGCCTCCAGCTGGAGCTCAACCTGGCAGCGGAGCACCGTGCAGCCAGCCCCATAGCCGGATAAGCCACACCGCAGCAATCAGACCGCCGGCACCGGCCGCTAACGGCCACAGCCGACGGGGCTGGGACAAGCGGCCCATCCACAGCAGCGCCGTAAGCCCTGCCCCGGCCACCAGCAGGGGAATCCCCAGCGGGTGCCAATGCAATGACGCCGGCAGATCACCCCTCAACGCGCCCATCATCGAGCGCGTGAGAAAGCAGGTGGGGCAGGGCACCCCGGTGAGCTCACGCAGCGGACAAGACCAATCCAGAGGCAGCAAGCCCCAGCTGCGCATGGCCAGGGCCACACCCCCAGCCAGCAACCAACACGCGAATCGGCGCTGGCTGCGCTGCTTCAGGGGCTGGCGGGCCACTCCCGTTCCGGCAGGGCTACCCCAGCCAAGCGCAGGGCGGCCGACAGATTCCACACCTTGAGCACCAGTTGGTGCCAGGGCGTGAGCGCATCCATATCGAGGGCCATGGGGGTGGGGGCGGCACTGCGGAGGCTGCTCGCCGCCTGCAGGGCGCGCTGGCCCTCCTCCAGTTCCGCCGCCAGCTCCGCCCGCTGCTCCGCCCCCATCACGTGGTCGGGGCAGAGATCCAGCAGCACCAGCCCCCGCGCGAACCAGAAGCGGAAATCGGCCATCAGCGAGCCCAGCAGCTGGTCGAGCAGCTCACCGGCCGGTGGGGAGCCCGAGGGCGGCTGGGGGAGGGTGCTGGCCATCGGTTCAGCCTAGGAACGCTGCGTAGGATCCGTTCATCGCCCTTGCCCCAGCTGGGATCCGTGTCTGTGACCGCCGCCGCTCCGTCCATCTCATCCGGTTCGGCGAGCACCACCACCGGCACCGAAGGCCCGGCCATCGCATTGCCGAAAACCAGCGAGAGCGAACAGCTGCTGCGCATCCGCCATTCGATGAGCCATGTGATGGCCATGGCGGTGCAGAAGCTGTTCCCCAAGGCCCAAGTGACCATTGGTCCCTGGACCGAGAGCGGCTTCTACTACGACTTCGACAGTCCTGATCCCTTCACCGAGGCCGACCTCAAGGCCATCAAGAAGGAAATGATCAAGATCATCAATAAGAAGTTGCCGCTCGAGCGCATCGAAGTGAGCCGCGCCGAGGCCGAAACCAAGATCAAGGCCCAGAACGAGCCCTACAAACTCGAAATCCTGGCCGGCATCCAGGAACCGATCACCCTCTACACCCTCGGCGAGGACTGGTGGGATCTCTGTGCTGGCCCGCACGTGGCCAACACCGGCGAGCTGAACCCCAAGGCGTTTGAGCTCGAGAGCGTGGCCGGGGCGTACTGGCGCGGCGATGAGGCCAACGCCCAGCTGCAGCGGATCTACGGCACCGCCTGGGAAACCCCCGAGCAGCTGGCTGAGCACAAGCGGCGGAAGGAAGAGGCCCTGCGCCGCGACCACCGCCGCATCGGCACCGACCTGGATCTGTTCTCGATCGAAGATGAGGCCGGGGCCGGCCTGGTGTTCTGGCATCCCCGCGGCGCCCGCATGCGCCTACAGATCGAAAACCTCTGGCGCGAACTGCACTTCAACGCCGGCTACGAGCTGCTCTACACCCCCCACGTGGCCGATATCAGCCTGTGGAAAACGTCGGGCCACCTCGACTTCTACAGCGAGAGCATGTTCGGCCCGATGCAGGTGGATGAGCGGGAATACCAGCTCAAGCCGATGAACTGTCCGTTCCACGTGCTCACTTACGCCAGCACGTTGCGAAGCTACCGGGAGCTGCCGATCCGCTGGGCCGAGCTGGGCACGGTGTACCGCTATGAGCGCCCCGGCGTGATGCACGGCCTGATGCGCGTGCGAGGCTTTACCCAGGATGACGCCCATGTGTTCTGCCTGCCGGAGCAGATCAGCGACGAAATCCTGGCGATCCTCGATCTCACCGAGCAGATCCTCTCCACGTTTGATTTCCGCAACTACGAGATCAACCTCTCCACCCGCCCGGAAAAATCCATCGGCGAAGACGCCGTTTGGGAGCTGGCCACCAACGGCCTGATCGAGGCCCTCAACCGCAAGGGCTGGGCCTACAAGATCGACGAGGGCGGCGGCGCCTTCTACGGCCCCAAGATCGATCTCAAGATCGAAGATGCCATCGGCCGGATGTGGCAGTGCTCCACCATCCAGCTCGACTTCAACCTGCCCGAGCGGTTTGATCTGGAGTATGTGGCAGCCGATGGCTCGCGGCAGCGGCCAATCATGATCCACCGCGCCATCTTCGGCTCCCTGGAGCGGTTCTTCGGGATCATGACCGAGAACTACGCCGGCGATTTTCCGTTCTGGCTGGCCCCCGAGCAGATCCGCCTGCTGCCGGTCACCGATGAGGTGCGTGGCTATGCCGAGCAGATGCAGCAACAGCTCAAGGCTGCCGGGATCCGGGCCACGATCGACCACTCGGGCGACCGCCTCGGCAAGCTCATCCGCAACGGCGAACAGATGAAGATTCCCGTGCTCGGGGTCATCGGGGCGAAGGAAGCAGAAACCGGCACGGTGAGCCTGCGCAGCCGCCGCGAGGGCGATCTGGGCAGCGTGGCGGTAGCGGATCTGCTGGCGGCCGCTGGCCGGGCCAATCAGGATCGGGCCGCCGGCCTGGGCCTTAGCGCCGCCGGCTGACGCCGCCACCTCTCCCATGACCACCCTGCTCGCCGGCGACATCGGCGGCACCAAGACCCTCCTGGCGCTCTACCGGCTGGAGTTCGGCGGGCAGATGAGCCTGGTGCAAAGCCAGCGCTATCCATCCAGCGACTGGTCCGATCTGGCGCCGATGGTGCAGGCCTTTCTGGCCGGCATCCCCCAGGCCGGTGCCGGTGATGCCAGCCCCGCCGCCGCCTGCTTTGCCGTGGCCGGCCCCGTGCAGGGCGGCAAAGCCCGGCTTACCAACCTGCCCTGGCAGCTGGAGGCGGGCGCGCTTAGCCAGGCCACCGGCATTCCGGCGGTGGAGCTGGAAAACGATTTCGCCGTGCTCATCTACGGCCTGCCCCATCTGGAGGCCCACCAGCAGGCCCTGATCCGGGCGGGGCATCCCGATGGCTCCGAGCCCCTGCTCGTACTCGGAGCAGGCACCGGGCTCGGTGTGGCCTGGGGAGTGCCCACGGCCACGGGCCTCAAAGCGATGGCCAGCGAAGGAGCCCACGGCGAGTTCGCGCCGCGCACCGAGCAGGAATGGGCACTCAAGCAATGGCTCGCGGCCGAGCAGGGGCTGGAGCGGGTGTCGGTCGAGCGGGTGGTGAGCGGCACCGGTCTGGGCCATGTGGCCAGCTGGATGCTCAGCACCCAAGACCCCGCCGGCCAGCACCCCCTGGCTGCCATTCACCTGGCATGGCAGCAAGGCGAACCCGGGGTCGACCTGCCAGCCGCCGTGGCCCAGGCCGCCAGTGAGGGCGACCCCCTAGCCAGCCAGGCTTTGACCCTATGGCTCGGGGCCTACGGCAGCGTGACCGGGGATCTGGCATTGGCGGGCCTAAGCCGCGGCGGCATCTGGCTGGCGGGAGGCACCGCTGGCAAGTTGCTGGAGCAATTGCGCAGCCCTGCCTTCTTGGATGCCTTCCTGGCCAAAGGCAGGCTGCGGCCCGCCCTGGAAACGATGCCAATCACGGGGGTCATCGATCCGGCCATCGGCCAGTTCAGCGCTGCCTGCCGGGCCCGGATGCTGCTGGCGGCCTGAGACACTGGGCCCAGCAGAGAAGGCCCGATGGTGCGTCCCCGCGTCGGACAAGGGGTGGCGGTGCATGTGCCAGCCACCACCGCCAACCTGGGCCCTGGCTTTGATTGCCTCGGCGCCGCCCTGCAGCTCGACAACGTGTTTGAGCTGCGCTGCCTGGAGGGGGGCGGCGAGCGCTTTGAGCTGATCATCGAAGGCAGCGAGGGAGCCCACCTGCGCGGCGGCCCCGACAACCTGGTGTATCGCTCCGCCCAGCGGGTCTGGAAGGAGGCCGGCGAAGACCCGGTGGGCATCGAGGCCCGGGTGCGCCTGGCCGTGCCACCGGCCCGGGGCCTGGGCAGCAGCGCCACCGCCATCGTGGCCGGTCTAATCGGCGCCAATGCCCTGGTGGGCGAACCGCTCAGCAAGGAGAAGCTGCTGGAGCTGGCCATCGATATCGAAGGCCATCCCGACAACGTGGTGCCCTCCCTGGTGGGCGGGCTATGCATGACCGCCAAGGCCGCCTCCCACCGCTGGCGGGTGGTGCGCTGCGAATGGTCGCCCCAGGTGGTGGCCGTGGTGGCGATCCCGGCGATCCGCCTCACCACCAGTGAGGCCCGCCGGGCGATGCCGAAAGCGATCCCGATCAGCGACGCCGTGGTGAATCTGGGCTCCCTCACCCTGCTGCTGCAGGGCCTGCGCACGGGCAACGGCGATCTGATCACTGATGGAATGCACGACAAGCTGCATGAGCCCTACCGCTGGGGCCTGATTGCCGGAGGCAAACAGGTGCGCGAAGCCGCGATCAATGCCGGCGCCTGGGGCTGCGTGATCAGTGGCGCTGGCCCCAGCCTGCTGGCCCTGTGCCCGCCGCCAGTGGCGGAGGAGGTGAGCAAGGCGATGGTGCGAGCCTGGCACAAGGCTGGCGTGGAATCCCGTTCCGAAGTGCTCGGCGTCCAGCAAGAAGGCAGCCGCTGGGAAACCCTTCCCGATCTCTAAGGTCGCTAGCAACACCGGGCACCGGAGGGCCCAACCCAAGTCGCCGCCTGGGTAGTTATACCTAGCCCCGTCAGCGCTCGCTGATAGATTCAATCCCACTGGGTCTCATTGTGATGGACGCCAACCTGCCCCCCTTGGCCGCGTCCTCCACGTTTCCCTGGCTCAGTCTCATCACCCTGCTGCCTGCTGCCTTTGCCCTGGTGATGCCGCTGCTACCCGGTGATGGCAGCGATCCCAAGATTCCGCGCACCATCGCCTTGACGGTGCTGCTAGGCGATCTGGTGCTGATGCTCGTGTGCTTCAGCCAGCACTTTGACGGCAGCCTGAGCGAACTACAGCTGGTGGAACGGCTGCCCTGGTTGCCCGCCCTGGGCCTGGAATGGTCGCTCGGGGCCGACGGCCTCTCTGCCCCCCTGGTTGTGCTCTCGGGTCTGGTGACCCTGCTCTCGGTGGCCGCCAGCTGGAACATCCAGAAGAAAACCCGCCTCTATTTCGCCCTCCTGCTGGTGCAGGCCTCGGCCCAGGCCCTGGTGTTCCTTTCCCAGGACTTCCTGTTGTTCTTCTTGGCCTGGGAACTGGAACTAGTGCCGGTGTATCTGCTGATTGCCATCTGGGGCGGCCACCAGCGTCAGTACGCCGCCACCAAGTTCATCCTGTACACCGCCACCGCTTCGCTCCTGATCCTGGTGAGCGGCCTGGCCCTTGCCCTCAACGGCCCCTTCACCCTCAACCTCACTGAGCTCGCCGCCCGCTCCCCCGGCGGCACCTTCGGACTGCTCTGCTACCTGGGCTTCCTGGTGGGCTTCGGCGTGAAGCTGCCCATGTTCCCGCTCCACACCTGGCTCCCCGATGCCCACGGTGAAGCGAACGCCCCAGTGTCGATGTTGCTGGCCGGGGTGCTGTTGAAGATGGGCGGCTACGCCCTGCTGCGCTTCAACGTGCAGATGTTGCCGGAGGCCCATCTCACGCTGGCCCCGGCCCTGATCGTTCTGGGCATCGTCAACATCGTGTACGGCGCACTCAACGCCTTCGCCCAAGACAACGTGAAGCGCCGGATCGCCTGCAGCTCCGTGAGCCATATGGGCTTCGTGCTGGTGGGCATCGGGGCGATCGATGCCCTGGGCATGAGCGGCGCCATGCTTCAGATGATCAGCCATGGCCTGATCGCCGCCGCCATGTTCTTCGTAACCGGCGTGTTCTACGAGCGCACCAAGACGCTCTCCATCCCCAACATGGGCGGCCTGGCCAAGGCCCTGCCGATCACCTTCGCCTTCTTCGTGGCCAGCTCCCTGGCCTCGCTCGCACTGCCAGGCATGAGCGGCTTCGTGAGCGAAATCACCGTGTTCCTCGGCCTCACCGAATCCGACCGCTTCACCCTCGGTTTCCGGGTGATTTCCATCGTGCTGGCGGCCATCGGCCTGGTGCTCACGCCTGTGTATCTGCTCAGCCTCTGCCGGCGGGTGTTCTTCGGCCCCCGCATTCCGGCCCTGGCCGTGGTGGGCGACATGAAGCCCCGGGAGCTGGTGATCGGCCTCACCCTTCTGGTGCCCACCCTGGTGATCGGCTTTTGGCCCCGTGTCGCGATCGACTTCTACGAAGCCAGCACCGACGCCCTGGCCAACGAACTCGGCCGCACCAGCCTGCTGGCCCTGGCCAAGATCACAGCCCTGGGCTGATCGATCCAGCCCTCCACGGCTGCCCGTTGGGTTTGGGGATACTGAATGCCGGTGCATCCAAGCCCGGCGATTCGGCCCCAGCCCATGACCTCCCCCGGACCTTCCAGCCTCCCCCTGCTTGCCGGCGAAGGGTTGCCGCCCTTTGAGGCCATCACCCCCGAGCAGGTGCAGCAGGGCATACCTGTGCTGCTGGAGGAGCTGAACAGCGAGCTCACCGCCCTTGAATCCCAGCTGGAGCAACGGCTGGGCGAAAGCACGCCGCTGGGCTGGAACGAGGTGATGGAACCCCTGCATCACCTGGGCGAGCGGCTGCGCTGGAGCTGGGGGGTGGTGAGTCACCTCAACGGGGTGTGCAACACCCCGGAACTGCGCGATGCACATCAGAGCCAGCAGACCGCCGTGGTGGCGTTTGGCAGCCGGGCCGGCCAGTCGCGGGTGATCTACCGGGCGCTGGAGGGACTGCAACAGCAGGCGGAGCAGCTCGATGGCACCCAGCAACGCATCCTGGAGGCCGAGCTGCGCGACATGCAGTTGCGAGGCGTGGGGCTGGAGGGCACTGAGCAGGAGGCGTTCAACGCCACCACCACCGAACTGGCCAAGCTCGCCAGCGACTTCGGCAACCACGTGCTGGATGCCACCAACACCTGGAGCCTGAAGCTCACCGATCCAGCCGAGGTAGCGGGATTGCCCGACAGCCTCAAGGAGCTCCTGGCCCAGGCGGCACGGCAGGCCGGCGACGAGGGCGCCACCGCCGAGCAGGGCCCCTGGCTCATGGGGCTCGACATGCCGCGGGTGGTGCCCTTCCTCAAATACAGCCAACGCCGGGATCTGCGGGAAACCGTGTACCGGGCCCAGGTGGCCCGAGCCTCCAGCGGCGATCTGAACAACTGGCCGCTGATCGAGCGGATCCTGGCCCTGCGGCTCGAGCAGGCCCAGCGCCTGGGCTACGCCAACTGGGCCGAGGTGAGCCTGGCCAGCAAGATGGCCGGCTCTGTGGCCGAGGTGGAGCAGCTGCTGGAGGAGTTGCGCGCCGCCGCCTACCCGGCCGCCCAGCAGGAGTTGGAGCAGTTGAAGGCCGGCGCCAACCGCCACGGCGCCCTGGAAGCCGCTGAACTCAAACCCTGGGATGTGAGCTTCTGGGCCGAAATCCTGCGCCAGGAAAGCTTTGAGCTGAACGCCGAAGCCCTGCGCCCCTGGTTCCCCCTGGAGCAGGTGCTGCAGGGGCTTTTTGGCCTGTGCCAGCGGTTGTTCGACATCCGCATCGTGAGCACCGATCCAGGTGAGGCCCCCACCTGGCATCCGGATGTGCGCTATTTCCGCGTGCTCGATGGCGCCAGCGGCAACCCCCTAGCCGGCTTTTACCTCGATCCGTTCAGCCGGCCGGGCAGCAAGCGCGGCGGCGCCTGGATGGATGAATGCCTCGGCCGCAGCACAAGCCGGGCCGGTGAGCCCGTGCTGCCGGTGGCCTACTTGATCTGCAATCAGAGCCCGCCGGTGGGCGATGCCCCGAGCCTGATGACCTTCGACGAGGTGGAAACCCTGTTCCACGAGTTCGGCCACGGGCTCCAGCACATGCTCACCACGGTGGAACGCCCCCAGGCCGCCGGCATCAACAACGTGGAGTGGGATGCGGTGGAGCTGCCCAGCCAGTTCATGGAGAACTGGTGCTACGACCGCAGCACCCTGATGGGCATGGCACGCCACTGGCAGAGCGGCGAGCCCCTGCCCGAGGCGGAATACCAGAAGCTGCTGGCGGCCCGCACCTTCATGGGCGGCAGCGCCACCCTGCGCCAGGTGCACTTCGCCCTCACCGACCTGCGGCTGCACAGCCAGTGGACGCCGGATGGAGGCCAGAGCCCGGAGCAACTGCGCCGTGAGGTGGCCCGCACCACCACCGTGCTGGAGCCGATCCCAGAAGACGCCTTTCTTTGCTGTTTCAGCCATATTTTTGCCGGCGGCTATTCGGCGGGCTACTACTCCTACAAGTGGGCCGAGGTGCTCAGCGCCGACGCCTTCAGCGCCTTTGAGGAGGTGGGCCTGGATATGGAAGACGAAGTCGTGGCAACCGGCCGCCGCTTCCGCGACACCGTTCTCAGCCTGGGGGGCAGCCGCTCCCCGGCCGAGGTGTTTGAAGCCTTCCGCGGCCGGTCCCCCAGCAGTGAAGCCCTGATTCGCCATTCAGGGCTCACCACTCAAGCCCGGTGATAGGGCCCGCCCTGGAGGATCGACTGGGCCCGAAAGAGCTGCTCCAGCAGCAGCAGGCGCGCCAGTTCATGGGGAAAGGTCATCGCGGAAAGCGACAGACGCCAGGCCGCCCGGGCCTTCAGGGCCGGATCAATCCCGTCGGCGCCGCCGATCACCAGTGCCAGGCGGTCGGAGCCCAGCCGCCCCAGCCGCTCGGCAAAGGCCACGGAATCGAGGGTGGTGCCCTCCTCAGTGAGCACCACCAGTTGCTCATCGGGCCGCAGCGCCTCTAGCACGGCCTCCGCTTCCTTGGCCATGCCGCTGTCGCGCAGCTCCAGCACCTGCAGACCGGGCAGTCGCTTGAGGAACACCGCGATGCCCTCGGCGATCCAGCGCTTGCGCACCTTGCCCACCGCAATCACCCGGATGCGAGCGGGATGGAGCACGGAGCGCTGGCAGCAGGCTTCACTGTGCCGGAGTGGCCTTGCCGTGCCCGTCAGGATGGGCCAAGGAACCACTGCCGATGGATCACCAACATCTGGCCAGCCACGCCAGCCGTTTCGCCATCAACGCACCGGTGGCTGCGGTGGAGCCCCTAGGCAGCGGCAATGTGAACGACACCTACCGGGTGCGCACGACAGCTGGCGATCACTACGTGCTCCAGCGCATCAATACCCGGGTGTTCCGCCAGCCGGAGCTGGTGATGGCCAACCTGGCCGCGCTCACGGAGCACGTGGAGGCCCGCCACTCCGCCGGAACCTGGGCAGACCAGAGCTGTGACGACCGCCCCTGGGACGTGCCACGCCCGATCCCCCTCGCCGATGGCAGTGCCAACTGGCTGCTGAGCAACGGCGAGGCCTGGCGGATGCTGAGCTTCGTGGACGATGCCACCAGCCTCGACACCATCGACAACCCGGAGCAGGCCCAGGAGGTGGGCCGGGCCCTGGGCACCTTCCACCGGCTGATCCACGACCTGCCAGCTGAACGGCTCGCCGACACCCTGGAGGGTTTCCACATCACCCCGGGCTACCTGGCGGCCTACGAGACCGAGCGGGCCGGGAGCCAGGTGGAACGCTGCGAGGCCAGCCGTTGGTGCGAGGCCTTCGTGGATGAGCGCCGAGATCTTGCGCCCGTGCTGGAAGACGCCAAGGCTTCGGGGCGTTTGCAGTTGCGCCCGATCCATGGCGATCCCAAGGTGAACAACGTGATGGTGTGCGCCACCAGCGGCAAGGCCGTGGCGCTGGTGGATCTCGACACCGTGAAACCGGGCCTGATCCACTACGACATCGGCGACTGTCTGCGCTCCGGTTGCAATCCCCTGGGGGAGGAAACCCTCGACTTCAATGCGGTGCACTTCGATCTCGATCTCTGCAGGGCAATGCTCGGGGGCTACCTGAGTGAGGGTCGGGCCTTCCTCCGCGAAGCCGACATCGCCCACCTGTTTGATGCGATCCGGCTGATTCCCTTTGAGCTGGGGCTGCGCTTCTTCAGCGATCACTTGGCCGGCAACGTGTACTTCAAGGCACGCCATAGCCGCCACAACCTGGAGCGCGCCCAGGTGCAGTTCCGGTTGGTGGAGAGCATCGAGGCCCAGGAGCCGGCGATCCGCGGCCTGATTGCCGAGCTCTGCCGATGAACGTCTCCAGCCCCTTCAAGCTCCAACCCTTCGGCGGCGAAGCCGAACAAGAGGCCCTTGGATTGGAATCCCTCAGCCTCGTCGGCCAGGTGGCCCTGGAGCGACGGGGAGCTGCAACGATTCTCTGCATCGACTACCGGCTGGTAGCCGATCTCGGCGACAGCCCGCAGGCCCTGCTGCTGCCAGCGCCAGCCACCGCACCAGCCCGCTGCGACGGGCTATGGCAGCACACCTGCCTGGAGGCGTTCGTGGCCGACGCCGATGCTGACGCCTACTGGGAGTTGAACATGGCCCCAAGCGGCGACTGGGCGCTGTATCGCTTCACGGGCTACCGCATCGGGCAGGAATCACCTCCGGGCGAGGCCCTGTCCTTCCCGATCACGCGTCGGGTCGATGGCCTG
This sequence comes from uncultured cyanobacterium, assembly GCA_903862155.1. Taxonomy (GTDB): domain Bacteria; phylum Cyanobacteriota; class Cyanobacteriia; order PCC-6307; family Cyanobiaceae; genus UBA5018. The sequence continues at coordinate 15,374 of CAIOXF010000193.1, forward strand.
GAGCTCCAGCTGCGCTGGCCGCTGCCAACAGAGCTGACTTCCGCCGCGGAGCTCCGCCTGGGCATCACCGCCGTGGTGGAGCAACGCAGCGGCGCACTCAGCTACTGGGCCCTGCACCATCCCGGCCAGGAGGCCGACTTTCACCGCCGTGATGGTTTCAGCCTGCACTGGCCGGCCAATGGCGGCTTCGACGCACGGCCACCACGCCCGTGAACCCCGGCACTGGCGCCTTGCATTTGCGCAACTCCAGCCGCACCGGCACAGGCTCGGCGGCTCCCCGTTGCTCGGCCGCGCAAGCACCCACCTGGTCAAGGATCCGCTCGGCGTAGTGCTCAAGCGTGAGGCAGCGCAATGACTGGGCCTGCCGCTGCAGCGCCGTGATCACCCAGCTGTAGTCGAGGGTGCGGGCGAGATCGTCGCTGCGACCGGCCGCCGCGAGATCCAGCGCCACTTCCAGATCCAGCTCGAACCACTGGCCCTCGGCCCGCTCAAACTCCAACACCCCCACGTGGGCCCAGAGCCGCAGCCCGCGCACCAGGATTCGATCACCACTCACGTGAGAGCCATCACTCACAGCGGCAGGCTGCGGTGGGTGAACTGGCGAGTGCCGCTGGCGTAATCGGCGGCGATGTGGCCATCGCCGCGCAGGCGGTAGCGGTAAGTCACCAGACCCTCCAGACCCACCGGCCCGCGGGGCGGCAGGGTTTGGGTGCTGATGCCCACTTCCGCCCCAAAGCCGTAGCGGAAGCCATCGGCGAAGCGGGTGGAGCAGTTCAGGTACACCCCGGCGCTGTCCACCGCCGCCAGAAAACGATCGGCCGTGGCCGGATCAGTGGTGCAGATCGCATCGGTGTGGCGCGAGCCGTAGCGGCCGATGTGTTCCAGAGCCGCATCGAGGTCGGGCACCACCTTCACCGCCAGGATCATGTCGGAGTACTCGGTGCTCCAGTCGGCGTCGGTGGCGACATGGCTTACCCCCAGGGCCTGGGCAGCAGCATCGCCGCGCAACTCCACACCGGCGGCGGCAAAGGCATCGATCGCCTGGGGGAGGAACTGGGGCGCAATGGCCTGATGCACCAGCAGGGTTTCGATCGCGTTACAGGCGGCCGGGTACTGGGTTTTGGAATCGATCGCCACCCGCAGGGCCAGGGCCGGATCCGCTGCCGCATCCACGTAGAAATGGCAGATGCCGTCGGCGTGGCCCAGCACCGGGATGCGGGTGTTGTCTTGGATGAACTGCACCAGGGCATTGGAGCCCCTGGGGATGATCAGATCCACCAGGCCATCGAGCTTGAGCAGCGCCAGGCTCTCCTCACGGCTGGTGAGCAGCTCCAGAGCAGCCGGCTCCACGGCACTGGCCGCCAGGCCCTCGCGCAGGGCCTCGATGATCGCTGTGCAACTCCGGTTCGCCTCGCGGCCTCCCTTAAGGATGGCGCCGTTACCGGAGCGAATCGCTAGCGAGGCGATCTGCATCACCGCATCGGGGCGCGCCTCGAAGATCACCCCCACCACGCCAAGGGGCACGGTGATGCGCTCCAGCACCAGCCCCTGATCGAGCTCGGTATGCAGCTGACGCCGGCCCAGGGGATCGGCCAGGGCCGCCACCTGGCGCACACCGGTGATGGCGCCATCGAGTTTGGGGCCGTCGAGCTTGAGCCGGGCCACCAGTGCCGAAGCCAGGCCATCGGCCGCAGCGGCGTCCAGGTCTTGCCGGTTGGCCTCCAGGATCTGCTCACGCCTGGCCTCGAGGGCATCGGCCATCGCCTGCAGGGCGGCCTGGCGCTCGCCATCGGAGCGCTGGGCCAGGGCCATGGCACTGCGGCGCACGGCAGCGGCCCGCTGCAGCAGCTCCGGGCTGGGGTCGGGAACGGAAGCGGCGGAAAAGCTCATGGCCGCCATCATCCCAACCGATCCAGGGCGAGCTTGGCCGCCCCCAGCCGCCCGGCGCCATTGCCCAGTTCGCAGCGGCGGATCTCCAGATCCACCCGGCTCACCGCCAGCACCCGCTGCTCCACCTCAGCCCACACCGCCGGCAAAAAATGATGGCTGGCGCCGCTGAGCCCCCCGCCAATCAGCACCCGTTGGGGCGTCAGCACGTAGAGCAGCGAACTGAGCCCGATGCCCAGCAGCTGGCCGTAGCGACTCCAAACGCCCAGGGCTTCGGCATCGCCTGCGTCGGCGCGGCGACAGAGCTCGGCCGGCTCCAGATCGCTGAGGCGGGCCAGGCCTCGGAGGCTGCAGTAACTCTCCAGCGAGCCCCGGTTGCCGCTGTTGCAGGGGGGCCCATCGGGCTGAATGCCAATCAACCCGGGTTCGGCCGCAGCGCCGTGGGGTCCAGTGAACAGCTGCCCCCCCAGCAGCACAGCTCCGCCCACGCCGGTGCCCAAGGTGAGGAGCAACACGTCGTTGGCCCCGCGGGCAGCCCCCCGCCAGGCCTCCCCGATGGCCGCACAGTTGGCGTCATTGGCGCAGGTGACGCGCCGGCCGATCAGCGGTTCGAGCCAATCGGCAAGGGGCACATCGCTCCAGCCGGGCAGGTTGATCGCCAGGCGCGCCACCCGGCAGGCCCGATCGGCGGGGCCGGGATGGCCGATCCCCACCAGATCGGCCTCACGGGCCGGATCCAACGCGGCAATGGCCTCGGCGATGGCCGTCGTGACAGCCCCGGGCATGGCCGGCTGGGGGGTGGGGGCCTCCAGCTCAGCCAGCAGCTCACCCGAGCGGCTGAAGCGCCCCAGCTTGATGGCGGTGCCGCCCAGATCCACACCGATCAGTTGACCTGTCATCTCAGGGAGCTTCTTAGAAGCGGAAGAACAGCTGCAACTGGCTCTGCCAGGCGCCCTGGGTATCGAAACCAGCCTGCACGTTGAGGTTCTCCGATGCCTTGTAGGAGAGGTTCAGCTGGGGCGGCACGTCGGAACGGTTGGGGGCCGCCAGCACCGACGCATTGAAGCGCTCGGTCACATCCAGGCCGATCTCCGTACCGAGCACCAGCTGGGGCGGCACCCGGCGGGAGCGCAGGTCGGAGGTGTCGTTGAGCACCGGGTTCACATAGGTGGGATAGAGGGCAAAGCTCAGCCGCTGGCCGAAGGCTTCGCTCAGGCCCCCCAGTACCGGTGAGAGCAGCGACTGGCCCAGCACCGTGGCCAGGGCAGCACCAGCACCACCGCCGGTGAGGCCGGCCAGGGAGTTGCCACCGATCAGGGCGATCAGGCGCTCCTGGGGCAGGGGCGGTGAGCTGCGCAGCCGGATGTTGTCGGCGATGCGATCGGCCGGGCCACTCACGCTCACCGTGATCCGCACCAGGTTGAGCTGATTGAGAGAACTGAACCCGCTCTGGGGCTGGGTGGAGGCCAGGGTCTGGGCGTTCGGCGTACCCAGGCCGCTGGTGCCGAGGGCGGGGTTGGAGAGGCTGTCCGACACCCGGGTGCGCAACGCGATGTCGAGATAGGGCACCAGGCCCAGGGCCGGGGTGAACACCGCCACGTTCGGCGCGTCGGGATCGAGGCTGAAGGTGGTGGTGAACAGGTTGAGGCGGCCGCCCAGCAACCGCACCACGCCGGTGGCCCGCAGGGAGGGATCGAGCTTGCCGCTGAGCCGCAGCAGGCCGCCGGTGGTGAAGTTGGCCACATTCGGCACCCCCACCCGCAGGTCGGGGCCGAGGCGTAAGCGCAGGTCGTCGAAGGCGAGGGGGGAGAAGCGCGGCACATTGGCCCGCAGGCTTTCGGCGGTGTCGGATTCCACCTCGGGCCCCAGCAGCAGCAGGGGCTGGCGGAAATCCCAGCGGGCCTCCGCCAGCTGGGGCACGGTGACCGGCCTCACCACCCCGCCCTGTTCGGTGGCGAGCCGGCCGGGCTGCACGTTCACGCTGCCCTTGGAGATGCGCACATCCCCGCCCATCACGAGCTGGCGCAGACTGCCGCCCACCCGCAGGTTGCCGTCGGCCACGGCCTGCATGCGCGGCAGCTTGAAGGGCACCTGCTGGAGCTCCACCGCCAGGCCGCCGGGCCGGCCCGGCGGCGGCGCATTCCAGAGCGAGAGGTTGCCGCTGCCGCTCACCTTGCCCTTAGCCCCCACCGAGGCGGTGAGCTGCTGGAGGAACAGCTGCTGGAAGTCGAACAGCACCAGCCCCTCCACATCCTTCACCGTCTGGCCGATGAAGCGCAGCTGACCGTTGCGCACCCGCACGAAGCCGTTGGCGATCGGCTGCTGCAGGCTTCCCCGCACCAGCAGCTGCAGGTCGGCGCTGCCCTGCTGCCACAACAGAGCCGGCTCGGCCACCGAGGTGAGGAAGCGCACCCCATCGCCGCGGCTGGCCAGGCGCAGCTCCAACTCCTGATCGGCCGGATCGAGGGGCACCACACCCGCCAGATCCACGCTGCTGGAAGCCCCTGCGGCCTGCAGGGCCAGATCCAGCCGCAACCGCCGGCCCTCTAGGGCAATGGCACCGCGCTCCAAGGTAAGCGGGGTGCCGCGCAGGGATGCGTCGCTGAGGCCGAGGTTGAGGGCCAGGGCCGTGGGCGCCGTGCCGCCCAGGCGGTAGCGGCCAGAGCCATTGAGGCTGCCCAACAGGCCAGGTGGCACGGGCGTGAGCAGGGCCACCAGGCTCAAGGGCAGCTGCTCAAAGCTGAACTCTCCGGCCCCGGAGCGCAGGGGTCCCTGCAGCCGCGCCACCAGGGGGCGCTCGGTGAGCGCCGCATCGGCATCGTTGCCAGACAGCCACAGATGGCTGCTCAGCTGGAGATCGGCACGGGCGCCGGCGAGGTTGGGCCCCCGCAGATCCAGGTTGAGGTCCACCCGGGCCTGGAGTTTGTCGAGCCGTTCGGCCAAGGTGCCGCTCGGTGCATCGCTGCGGAACTGGGCCAGCCGCTGCCGGGCTGCATCGAGAGCGGCCAGCTGGTCGTGGATGGAGCCGCCAAAGGTGTCGATGAACAGGCCCGCCAGGTCGACTGCGGAGCCGCCGATCGGCGGAGGGCCATTGCGCCACTGGGGCCAGGCCTCGGCCAGCTGGCGGAAGAGATCTGCCCCCAGGCCGCGCCCCTCAAAGCGACTACGGAACGGTCCCTTCCAGGAGCCGCTCCAGCGCACCGCCAGCGCGCCGGAGCCCTGGGGTTCAAAGCGGCCGGTGGCGCTGTAGCGGCGGTTGGCATAGCTGCCCTGGAGGGCAAGGCTGCGACCGCGCACCCCCAGGAACACGGGTCGATCGATGGCCACCTGGCCACCGAATCCGAGGGGCTGGAGGGTGAGCTCTCCGGTGCCGCTGAGGCTGCCCTGCAAGGGCTGAAAGCGCGAGCGAGGGCCTACGGCGAGGGTGAGGCCCTCCAGCGGCAGGCGGCGGGCCTGCCAGCGATAGGCGCGGGGGCGGCCCTGCAGCCGGAGTTCGCCGCCACTGCGCTGAAGCAGCACCTCCACCGGCACCCAACGCCGATCGAGGCGGGCCGTGAGCAACCCCGGCAGAGCTGGGGCCAATGGCTGCATGCGCAGGAACCCGCCGCCGCCGGCGTCGCCCAGCCAGCTGCCGCGCCACTCCTCCTGCAGCCCCACCGGGCCGGCCACAGGGCGATCGAGGCTCAGGGCCAGATCGGGCACCAGGGCATGGAGCGGCCCGCGCACGCTGCCGTAGCCATCGAGCACCCCATCCAGCCGGGTGCCCAGGGCCGGATTCAGGCGCGCCAGGGGATAGCGGCGCAGGTCGAGGGTGAGATCGAGGTTGCCCGGGCGCGCTCCCCGAGCCCCTCCAATAGACAGAGGCAAACGGCCACTGGCCGTGAGGTGGGGGCTGCTGAAGCGCTCCAGCCGCAGCGTGCCGTTGTCCCAGTCCCAGGCGGCGGTCCATCCCCCCAGCAGCGGGTTGGCAGCCTGGGCCAGGGTGCCGCTGAGGCGCGGCTGGCGCCAGGGGCCCCGCAACGCCAGCTGGCCGGTGAGGGCATCGCGCAACAACCAGGCCGGAGGGCTGGGCTGCAGGGCGAGATCAGCCGGGCGCAGGAGGAAACGGCTGGTGAGGTTCCACTGGGGTCCCACCGAACCCTGCAGCGTGAGCTGGGAGCCACCGCGGTTGGCCTGCAGGCTCAGGCCCGTGAGCTGGCGCTGGCGCAGCACACCTCGCCCGCTCAACCGCAAGGGGGGCGCCGCTTTGCCCCCGGGAGGTGTGCCCTGGAGCTCGGCCTCCAGACGTCCGCTGGCCAGGTTGAAGCGGGCATCCCCCTGGCCTCGCCATCCGGCCACCTGCCACCGGGGAGCCTTCAGTGCCAACTGGTTGCCAGCGCAGTGGAGCGCGAGCCGATCCAGCACGGCCTCTCGGCGCGCACCACCACGCCACTGCAGCTGGGGCACCTGCCACCGGCCCTGACAGCTGGCCTGGTTGCCAGTGAGCTGGAGCTTCAGTGCACCGGACGCTTCGCCGCGCAGC
>CAIOXF010000194.1 GCA_903862155.1 uncultured cyanobacterium
ACCAAGGCATGGCGCAGCACCCGGCCGTTGAGGTGATAGCCGCGCTGCAGCTCCTCAATCACCACGTCTTCGGGGTGCTCCTCGCTGGGCTCCCGCAGCACCGCCTCATGCAGGGTGGGATCGAAGGGTTCGCCTTCCACCCGCATCGGAGACACGCCCAGCTGCTTGAACACATCCACCAGCTGCTTGTAGAGGCCCTGGTAGCTGCGGTGGAGGTTCTGGGCCTCCTCGTGCTGGGGATTGAGCTGCTGGCGAGCCCGGTCAAAGTTGTCAACCACCGGCAGGATCTCGCTCAGGGTGTTGCAGGCGATCTGCAGGCGCAGGTCGTCGTTGTCGCGGGACTGGCGCTTGCGGAAGTTGTCGAAGTCGGCGGCCAACCGCATGTACTGGCCGTTGAGGTTGTCGTACTGAGTCTTGAGCTGGGCCAATTCCGACTCCAGGCGGGCGGCCCGCTCAGCCGGATTGTCTGCCTGGGAGGCCTCTACTTCCTCAGCGGACGCGCAGGCTTCCGCCGGGGGCTCGTTGCCCTCCACGGGGGCGGGAGTCTCGTTCACCTCGGGAGTGCCCTCGGGCTGCTGCTCGAATCCCTGGCTGCTCTCGACGCTCATGGAGGGATCGTCACTCATGGGTGACGGGCTCTGAATTTGGTTCTAGACATGTTGGAACTCAGGCCCCGCCCCTCACAAGCGGCGGAAGCCCGCACCTCCGGCCGCGATGACGCTCACCCCCGTTCGGCCCGTTCCGGATGCCTCGAGCCCCGAACAGCAACGGCTCGAGGTGGAACTGCTGCTGGGGGAACGGGTAGCCACCCCCCTGGAACTGGCCACGGCCGATCCCACCCTGGCCCACGGCGGCAGTGGCATCGCTGCTGATCGTTGGCGAGCACTCGGTGCCCTGCCGCTACGCCGGGACAACAACGCGCTGGTGGTGGCCGTTCCCAGCCACTGGGGGCCGGATCAGCGCAACAGCCTGCTGGGCGAGCTGGGTGATCAGGCCAGCGGCTGCCGGTTTCAGCTGGCGCTACCAGCCGATCTCACGAAGGCACTGGAGCCCAAGCCGGCTACGACACCCGCAGCCTCTACCGGCACCCGCTCCCTGATGGAGGGGCTGAACCTGCCAGGTGAGTCGGAGCTCACCGAGGTGCAAGACCCCGACGACCTGGAAGCCTCCAGCAGCTCGGCCAACACCTCACCGGTGGTGAGTTTGGTGGACCGGATCTTGATCGAGGGACTCCAGAGCGGCGCCAGTGACATTCACGTGGAGCCCCAGGAGAACTGCCTGGAGGTGCGCTTCCGCCTCGATGGGGTGCTGCACAAGCTGCTCGACGACCTGCCGAAAAGCCTGATCCCGGCGGTCACCTCACGCCTGAAGATCATTGCCGACCTGGACATCGCCGAACGGCGCATGCCCCAGGACGGCCGCATCCGCCGCAACTACCGCGGCCGGACAATGGACTTCCGGGTGAGCACCCTGCCCAGCCGCCACGGCGAGAAGGTGGTGCTGCGCCTACTCGACAGCGGCGCCACCCAGCTGGGCCTCGACACGCTGATCACCGATCAGCGAGCCCGCTCCACCCTGCGCTCGATGGGCTCCAAGCCCTACGGAATGATCCTGGTGACGGGCCCCACGGGTTCGGGTAAGAGCACCACGCTCTACGCCCTGCTGGCCGAGCGCAACGACCCGGCCATCAACATCTCCACGGTGGAAGACCCCATTGAGTACACGCTCAAGGGGATCACCCAAACCCAGGTGAACCGCGACAAGGGCTTCGACTTCAGCTCCGCCCTGCGGGCCTTCATGCGGCAAGACCCAGACGTGTTGCTGGTGGGAGAAACCCGCGACCTAGAGACCGCCAAGACCGCGATCGAAGCGGCCCTCACCGGTCACCTGGTGCTCACCACGCTGCACTGCAACGACGCCGTGAGTGCCTTCGCCCGCCTCGATGAGATGGGAGTGGAGCCGTTCCTGGTGAGCGCCTCACTGCTGGGAGTGGTGTCGCAGCGGCTGCTGCGGCGGGTGTGCAGCCACTGCCGCATTCCCTACAAGCCCAGTGCAGAAGAACTGGCGCGCTTCGGTTTGCTGGCAAGCCGTGAGGCTGACATCACCTTCTACAAGGCTCTACGCACCAACCCCGGGCCCGATGCCTGCCCCTACTGCCAGGGCAATGGCTACAAGGGCCGGGTGGGGGTGTACGAAATCCTCTCCATGAAGGACAACCTGGCGGCGGCCGTGGCCAAGCGCACCCCCACCGATGTGATGCGGCGGATGGCCCTGGAGAACGGCATGAAAACGCTGCTGGGCTACGGCCTAGATCTGGTGCGCGATGGCCACACGACCCTCGATGAGGTGGAGCGGATGCTGCTCACCGATACGGGCCTGGAATCAGAGCGGCGCGCCCGGGCCCTCAACACCCTCACCTGTACGGGTTGCGGTGCCGGATTACAAGACGATTGGCTCGAATGTCCTTACTGTCTGACCACCAGGGAATAGCGGTCCGATGGATCTGCTGATTGAAGATCTGATGACCGAGCTGGTGGAGCGGGGCGGCAGCGACCTCCACCTCTCCTGCGGTCAACCACCCCACGGGCGCTTCAACGGTCAGCTGCAGCCGATGCGCGAAGAGCACCTCAGCGAGGAAGCCTGCAACAAGCTGATCTTCTCGATCCTCAACAACTCCCAACGCAAGGAGCTGGAGCAGAACTGGGAGCTGGATTGCTCTTATGGCCTCAAGGGTGTGTCGCGCTTTCGGGTGAATGTGTACCGGCAGCGAGGCACCTACGCCGCCTGTTTAAGGGCCCTGGGCAACGCCATTCCCAAGCTCGACGCCCTCGGCATGCCACCGGTGGTGGAAGAGATGAGCCGTAAACCGCGGGGCCTGGTGCTGGTGACGGGCCCCACCGGCTCCGGCAAAACCACCACCCTGGCGGCCCTACTCGATCACATCAACCACAGCCGCTCGGAGCACATCCTCACGATCGAAGATCCAATTGAATTCACCTATCGGAGCGACCGGAGCCTGGTACACCAGCGTGAGGTGAGCATGGACACACGCAGCTTCGCCAATGCCCTGCGCGCCGCTCTGCGGGAAGACCCCGACGTGATCCTGGTGGGGGAGATGCGCGATCTGGAAACCATCCAGCTGGCGATCAGCGCGGCCGAAACCGGACACCTGGTGTTCGGCACTCTCCACACCAGCTCCGCCGCCCAGACGGTGGACCGCATGGTGGATGTGTTCCCGCCCGGCCAGCAAACCCAGATCCGCGTGCAGCTGAGCAACAGCCTGGTGGCCGTATTCTCCCAGACCCTGCTCAAACGCAAAAACCCCGCCCCAGGGCAGTACGGCCGGGTGATGGCGCAGGAGATCCTGATCAATAACCCCGCCACCGCCAACCTGATCCGCGAGGGCAAGACCGCCCAGCTCTATTCCCAGATGCAGACGGGCGGCCAATACGGCATGCAGACCCTGGAGCGGGCCCTGGCCGACCTGGTGCAGCAGGACGTGGTGAGCACCGAGGAAGCCATGACCAAGACCAGCCGGCCCGAGGAACTCCAGCGCCTGCTGGTGGGCTGAGGCCATGGCCGGCTTCCTTGCCACCTACACCAACGCCCGGGGCCAGGAACGGCAGCTGCAGCTTCAGGCCGCCAACCTCCAGGATGCCAAACGCGACCTGCGCCGCCGCGGCATCCGGCCAATCAGCCTGGAGCCAGTACAGGGTGGTAGCGGGGCGGCCACAGCCGTTGCTGCGGTGAAAGCCCCGGCGGCCACGCAAGCCGGCCGCAGCGCACGGCCCAAACCCAGCGCAGCCGGCGGAAATGGGTCGCGCCTGCAGAAGTTGCTGGAAGCCAAGCCAGGCATCCGCGAAAAGGCACTGTTCGCCAGCAAGCTCTCGGCCCTGGTGAGCGCCGGCGTACCGATCGTGCGCAGCCTCTCGCTGATGAGCGCCCAGCAGAAGATGCCGCTGTTCAAACGGGCTCTGGATTCCATCACCACAGCAGTGAATCAGGGGGGCAGCCTGGGCTCGGCCATGCGCCAATGGCCCCAGGTGTTTGATCGGCTGAGCATCGCCATGGTGGAAGCCGGCGAAGCTGGCGGTGTGCTGGATGAAACCCTCAAGCGCCTGGCCAAGTTGCTGGAAGACAACGCCCGCCTGCAAAACCAGATCAAAGGCGCGATGGGCTATCCCGTGGCTGTGCTCACGATCGCGATCCTGGTGTTCCTGGGAATGACGATCTTCCTGATCCCCACCTTCGCTGGCATCTTTGAAGATCTGGGGGCTGAACTCCCCCTGTTCACTCAGATGATGCTGGATCTGAGCAAACTGCTCCGATCGGCATTCTCCCTTGTACTTGCTGGAGGCTTGGCGGTGGGTGCCTGGCTCTTCAGCCGCTATTACGCCACTTACAACGGCCGCCGGCGCGTGGATGCCATGTTGCTGAGGCTGCCCCTGTTCGGCGATCTACTCCAGAAAACAGCCACGGCCCAGTTCTGCCGCACGTTCAGTTCTCTCTCACGGGCAGGCGTGCCGATCCTGCTCTCGTTGGAAATCGTACGCGAAACAACCGGGAACTCAATTATTTCTGATGCCATCATTAATTCTCGCAATGATGTACAAGAAGGCATTCCGCTGAGCGTAGCCCTGGCCCGCAAAAAGGTGTTCCCGGAGATGGCTGTGAGCATGCTAGCCATCGGTGAAGAAACCGGGGGCCTTGATGCCATGCTTGCCAAAGTGGCGGACTTCTATGAAGACGAAGTGGCCGCAGCCGTGAAAGCCCTCACCTCCATGCTGGAGCCCGCCATGATCGTGATCGTGGGCGGCATTGTGGGCTCCATTCTGCTTGCGATGTATCTGCCGATGTTCTCGATCTTCGATCAAATCAAATAGTCGCTAAAGCCTGCCCGGCCAGCCAGCCGGAGGTCCAGCAGTGCTGGAAGTTGAAGCCCCCGGTGATGCCATCCACATCCAGGAGTTCACCCACCAGGTGCAATCCGGGGCAGTGGCGGCTTTCCATCGTGGCCAGGTTCACCTCCCCCAGGGGTATACCGCCGGCGGTCACGAATTCCTCGCCGAAGGGCCCGCGGCCGCTGACGCGATAACGGCTTCCCAGAAGGGCATCCACCAGCTGGCGCTGGCCGGCCTTGCTGAGATCGGCCCAGCGCAGTGAAGGATCTACGCCCGCTTGGGCCAGCAAGTACAACCAGAGGCGGCGCGGCAGCTCAGGCCAAGGGCGCCAGTTGGCCAACTGACGCCGCGCCTGCTCGCGGCGCGCCTCGGTGAACAGCGCGTCGAGCTGGGCGCGGTCTTTGCCGCCGCTCCAGCGCACGGTGAGCTCCACCTTGTAGCTGGCGGCATGGAGGGCCCGGGCCGCAAAGGCGGTGAGCCGGAGGGTGGCTGGGCCGCTCATGCCCCAGTGGGTGATCAACAAGGGCCCCACCTGCCGGAAGCGCTCAACCAACCCACCGGCCTCGGCAGGCGGCACCTGGAGCTCCAGCTCCACGGGGTCTACGACCAGCCCGGCCAGCTCGCCCAGCGACTCCTTCGCCAGGGCCAGGGTGAACAAGGAGGGCACCGGCGGCACCAGGCCATGGCCCAGCTGGGCAGCCAGTCGGCGCCCACTGGGGTGGCTGCCGGTGGCCAGCACCAGCCGTTGGCAGGTGATCGGCGCAGAGCAGGCCGCATGCTCAGCACCTGACACCCTCAGTCCCAGCCGGAAGCCTCCCTCCGGCAGCACCGCGGCATCCTTGAGCGCCACACCGGTGTGCAGGGTGACGCCGGCGTTGGCGGCAGCCCGGCGCAGCACCTCGATCACGGCGGTGGAGCGGTTGGCGCGGGGAAACATCCGGCCATCGGCCTCCTGCACCAGCTCCAGGCCGTGGTCATCGAACCAGCCCACCGCATCACCGGCCGCGAAGCGGGAGAAGGGGCCCCGCAAGGCGCGAGTTCCCCGGGGGTAATGGCCGGCGAGGGCGCGGGGATCCCAGCAGGCGTGGGTCACGTTGCAGCGGCCACCGCCGCTGATCAGCACCTTGTGCAGGGGCTCGGGCGTGGCCTCCAGGATGTGCACATCCCGCACCCCGGCCTCTGCGGCGGCGATCGCCGCCATGAAGCCACCAGGGCCGCCCCCGGCCACCACAACGGAGGCCGAAGCCGGCAAGGACGGAGCGGAGGATGGGGGCATGGAGCGCGACAACGACCAATCCGGCGGGATCAGGGGGGGAGCAGGGGAGGCCTATCGCTTCAGTGTGGCGCCGATGCTCGATTACACCGATCGGCACTTCCGGCTGCTGTTCCGCCAGATCAGTCGCCACAGCCTGCTCTACACCGAGATGGTGGTGGCCCAGGCCCTGCATCACGCCCGCCAGCAGCCAGGGGCCAGTGAACCGGGCGGCCGGCTGGAGCGGCTCATCGGCTTCGATCCAGCCGAGCGACCGCTGGCCCTACAGGTGGGCGGCGACGATCCGGCGCTGCTGGCAGAGGCGGCCACGCTGGCAGGCGCGTGGGGCTACGACGAGATCAACCTGAATGTGGGCTGTCCCAGCGAAAAGGTGCAGAAGGGGCGGTTCGGGGCGTGCCTGATGGCCGATCCGCCCCAGGTGGCCCGCTGCGTGGAGGCGATGGCCCAGGCCAGCCCCCTGCCGGTCACGGTGAAACACCGCATCGGCATCGACGAACGCGACTCCTACGCTGAACTGCTGGCCTTCGTGGATACGGTGGCGGCAGCGGGCTGCCAGCGCTTCGCGGTGCACGCTCGCAAGGCCTGGCTGGAGGGCCTGGACCCCAAGCAGAACCGCACGATTCCGCCGCTGCGCTACGAGCTCGTGCAGCAGCTCAAGGCCGAGCGCCCGGCCCTCACGATCGAACTGAACGGCGGTTTGCAGACGCTCAGCGACTGCCAGCAGCAGCTGCAGCGGCTCGACGGGGTGATGGTGGGCCGGGCGGTGTATGAACACCCGCTGCGCTGGGCCGCCGTGGACGCCGACATCCATGGCGACGAGAGCCGACCGGCCGCTAAAGCCTCAACCGTGGTGCGGGGGTTGATCCCCCACGCCGAGCGCTGGCGCAGCCGGGGGGATCGACTCTGGCCCATTGCCCGTCACCTGGTGCACGTGGTGGAGGGAGTGAGCGGAGCCCGTCATTGGCGCGCTGCGCTCACCCGAGAAGCTGGGGCCAAAGAGGCCGGGCCGGAGGTGCTGGATGCCGCGGCCCGGCAACTGGAGGAACGGGGGCTGTGAGAGCTCAGCCCTCAGCGCCGGCGTAGTCGGCGCCGCCCGTGCTGCGACGCCGACGGGTGCGGCCTGCCTCAAACGAATCACCGCCGCCGCCATAGCTGCGGTCTTCCCAGCCGCGGGCACCGGAACGGCGCTCGCCACCGCCACCGCCGGCATAACCGCCGCCGCCCTGGCCGTAACCCCCGCCATAGCCATCGCCGCCACCGCGGTTGTAGCCACCGCCCCCGTAACCACCCCCACCGCCGCGACGGGGGGCGCTGCCGCGAGGCTCAGCCTTGTTGATCCGCAGGGGGCGGCCCATCAACTCGGCACCCTGGAGGCCATCGATGGCCCGGTCTTCCATCTCGGGATCCGCCATCTCCACGAAGGCGAAGCCGCGCTTGCGGCCGGTGTCACGCTCGAGAGGAAGCGAGCAGTTCGCCACCTCTCCAAAGGGCGCAAACAGCTCTGCCACGTCTTCCTGCTCTGCACGGAAGGGCAGATTGCCGACAAAAATGCTCACGAACCTGGCCGGCCACGAGGCCGATCAATGCGGGCCCCAGGGCCTCAGATCCACCAAGCCTAGGGCCCGCGCCCTCAGGTGCCCAGGTGGGCCCGCATCTGCCGTAGCTGCGCTGCCACCTGATCGAAGCCGGTGCCGCCCTCACTGCGGCGGGCCGCCACCACCTGGCGGGGTGTAATTGCCTCGAAGATGTCGGCCTCAAAAGCGGGATGCACCTGCTGCCAGCGCTCCAGCGGCAACTCCCGCAGCAGCACGTTCTCCACCAGACAGGTCTTCACCAGGCCGCCCACGAGCTGATAAGCCTCACGGAAGGGCACGCCCTTGCCCACCAGGTAGTCGGCCACATCCGTGGCGTTGGAGAAATCGGAAGCCACCGCCGCCTCCAGGCGCTGGGGCCGGAACTCCAGACCCTCTTCAAACAGGATCGCCATCGCCTCAAGGCAATCGAGCACGGTGCGCACGCCGTCGAACAGGGCTTCCTTGTCTTCCTGGAAATCCTTGTTGTAGGCAAGGGGCAGGCCCTTGATCATCGTGAGCAGGCCCATCAGATGGCCGAATACGCGGCCGCTCTTGCCCCGCACCAGCTCGGGCACGTCGGGGTTCTTCTTCTGGGGCATCAGGCTGCTGCCGGTGGCGCAGCGATCGGTGAGGCCCACGAAGGCGAACTCCTCACTCGCCCAGAAGATCACCTCTTCGCTTAGGCGGCTGAGGTGGGCCAGCACTAGGGACGCCGCAGCCATGAACTCCACGGCGAAGTCGCGGTCGCTCACCGCATCAAGGCTGTTGGCGTAGATCCCCTCGAAGCCCAGTTCGCTGGCGGTCTGGCGGCGGTCGATCGGCACCGGAGTACCGGCCAGGGCAGCAGCCCCGAGGGGGCAGAGGTTCACGCGCTTGCGCACATCGGCCAAGCGGGCCCGGTCGCGCTCCGCCATCTGCACATAGGCCAGCAGATGGTGGGCCAGGCACACCGGCTGGGCCCGCTGCAGGTGCGTGTAACCGGGGATCAGCACCTCGTTGTGCCGCTCGGCCTGGCCCAGCAACGCCTTCTCCAATCGCACCAGTGCGGCGTCGATGTCATCGATGCGGCGACGCAGCCACAGGCGCACATCGGTGCCCACCTGGTCGTTGCGGGAGCGGCCGGTATGGAGCTTCTTGCCCAAGGGCCCGAGCAGCTCAATCAGGCGGCGCTCCACGGCGAAGTGCACGTCTTCGTCGGCCAGGCCGGGGTTGAACTGGCCCGCCGCGGCCTCCTGACGGATCTGCTGCAGCCCCTCGATGATCCGCGCCGCTTCGGTCTCGCTGATCACCCCGCAGCTGCCCAGCATGCGGGCGTGGGCCACCGAGCCGTCGAGGTCTTCCTGCAGCAGGTGAATGTCGAAACCGATCGAGGCGTTGAAGCGCTCGATGAAGGGGTTGAGGCCCTGCTCGAAGCGGTTGCTCCAGGTGGAGGAACTCGATTCGACTGCCATCGCTTCCCGCTCGCCTGCTGGGCTCAGCTTGGCAGGGAGGGCAGCATCACCTCCTCGCGCACCTTGAGCACCACCAGGGAGGCGTCGTCTTCCAGCTGACGATCAGCGCCCACGAAGCGATCGAGGCGGGCGAACAACTGATCGAGGATCCCCTGGGCACCACCGGCGGTGCGGCAAGCGGCATCGAGGGCCCGCATCAGCCGGGGCTCATCGAAGCGCTCGCCGCTGAAACCCAGGGCCTCGGTGATGCCATCGGTGTAATAGAGGAGCACGTCGCCTGGATCGAGCACGATCTCCTCGGCGCCGTAGTGGGCCTCGCTCTGCAGACCGACCAGCAGGCCAGGTGCATCCAGTCGATCCACCCGCCCCAGCTGGCGGCGCCAGAGCAGGGGTGGATTGTGGGCCGCATTGGCGTAGCGAAGCAGGCGGGTGCGCGGGTCGTAGTCGGAATAGAAGAGGGTCACGAACCGGTGCGAATGGGCCAGGTCCTCCTGCGCCATCTCGTTGAGGTCGTGCAGGATCCGATCGGGGGGATGGCCGCCGAGCACGCCGGCACGGAGCATGCCCCGCAGCAGGGTCATCAGCAGGCTGGCGGGCACCCCCTTGCCCATCACATCGCCCATGACCAGCGCCCAGCGGCCCTGCTCCCGCCGCCGGCCCTGCAGCTGGGGCCGGGTGGGGATGAAGTCGTAGTAGTCGCCGCCGACCTGGGAGGCGGGGCGGCAGCAGGCCGCCAGATCGACGCCCTCAATCACCGGGCAGTGATTGGGGAGCAGCTGGGCCTGGATCTCGGCGCCGATACTGAGCTCGCGATCCAACCGCTCATGGCGGCGGAGGATCTGCAGCAGGGTGTCGTTCTCCAGGGCTACGCCGGTGAGATCGGCCACCAGCTGCACATGGCGGCGATGCACCTCGCTCCAGCAGAAGCCCTGACGGCCGTTGAACACATAAAGCCGCCCGCGCACCTGGCTGCGGCACACCACGGAGGTGCCAAACAGCTGCACCCCAGACAGCAACCGCGCCACCAATTGATCGAGCCGCTCTGCCACGGCGGCATCGCTGCCCAGGGCGCTGAGCTCGGCATCAGGCAGGGCGGCCAGCTGCCGCAGCAACTCCGGGGCCCGCTCAGCGCCGTACAGCTGGATCTGTTCCCGCCAGAGCCGGCCATCGGGGTGGAACGGCACCATCAGGGCCCCCTCCCCAGCCGAAAGCCGACAGGCAACCAGGGGGATGAGCTCGAGGAAACGGCTGAGGTTGGTGAAGCTGCGCAGGGCAAACCCCAGCGACACCAGCAGCTCCTGGTTGCGGCGCTGCTCACGGCTGAGGCTGTCGAGCAGCTGCCGCAGCGAATCAGACGCCGTCAGCAGGGGCTTGCCACTCACCCGCCGCCCACGAAGTGGGCGAAAGGTAGCAAGACCTCAGTGGGCGAGCAGCGCCTCCACGAACTCGAAGCTGTTGAACGGCCGCAGATCGCGGATGCCCTCGCCAGCGCCGATGAAACGGATCGGCAGCCCGGCCTCCGATGCCACCGCCAGGGCCACCCCACCGCGGGCGCTGCCGTCGAGCTTGGTGAGCACCACACCGGTGAGACCGGCCGCCTTGGCGAAGGCCATGGCCTGGCGCAGGCCGTTCTGCCCCTGGCTGGCATCGAGCACCAGCAGAGATTCCACGGCTGCATCCGGGGCGAGCTTGTCCACGATGCGGCGCACCTTGGAAAGCTCCTCCATCAGGTTGTGCTTGGTCTGGAGCCGGCCGGCGGTATCCACGAGCACCAGCTCGGTGCCCTTCGACTGGGCGGCACCAATGGCATCAAACACCACGGCAGCGGGATCGGCATTGGCCGTGGGATTGGCGATCACGGGCACGCCGCTGCGCTCACCCCACACCTCCACCTGACGCACGGCGGCAGCGCGGAAGGTATCGGCCGCGGCGATCAGGCAGCTGTAGCCGCTGCGCACTGCGAGGTTGGCGAGCTTGCCCAGGGTGGTGGTTTTGCCAACCCCGTTGACGCCCACCATCAGCCACACGTTGAGGCGGTCGCGCTCGGGGGCCAGCAGCTCACGACCACTGGCGGCGATGGGCTTCTCCAGCAGGTCGCGCAGTTGCTCCTTGAGGAAGCGGATGCCTTCGGCCGGATCCACCACCTCCTGGTTCAAGCGCTGCCGCAGGGCACCGAGCACCTGGTCGGTGGCCTCCACCCCCACATCGGCCCGCAGCAGGGTGCTCTCCAGATCGTCGACCACCTCAGGGGTGAGGGGGTCATCCCCAAGGTTTTCGAGCAGCTGGGTGACGAAACCGCGGCGGGTTTTCTCCAGGCCCTGACGCAGGCGGCCGAGCCAGTCGATCTCCTCGATCGACACCTGATCCACCCGGCGACCCTGGGCCGCCAACACCTCAGCGCTCCAGGTGAAGGTGTCGTCGAACGCGCCAAGCTGGGGTTCTTGACTCCCGGCGGATGGTTCAGCCGGAGCCGAAACAGGCGCGGTCTCGACAACGGGGGCAGGAGCGCTCACCTCCGCCGCCGCGGTGATGGCCTGCTGACGCTCGGCCCGCTGGGCCGCGGCCTGCTCCAGCAAAGAGAGGCCAGATGGTGCG
>CAIOXF010000195.1 GCA_903862155.1 uncultured cyanobacterium
AGCTGTGCGGAATTTGTCGCCCTTAATCCAGGGGTCGGTGAACGAGACATCCGCCAGGCCGCCGAACTGGCCGTAGGTCACGTTCAGGGCCGCATCCCAGGCCCGGCCGCCCAGGTTGTTGTCCTGGAGCTGCACCTGGCCGAACACACCCTGGCTCTGGCTGTAACCCAAACCGCCGGAGAGGGACCCGGTGGATTGCTCCACGATGCCGAGCACGATCACCACGTGGCCGGGCTCTGAAGGCACCGGCCGCAGCGTGACCTTCACATCGCGGAACAGACCCGTGCCGTACAGGCGTTTGATGTCTTCCTCGAGGTCTTTGCGGTTGAAGACCTGGCCGGGCTTCATCGACACTTCCCGGCTCACCACCCAGGGCTTGGTCTTGCCCTTGATCGGCTGGCCCTTGTCGTTGGTGGATTCGCCTTCCTTGTTGAGGAACTGCACCTCCACGCCATCGACAACGCCCTGACGCACCAGCAGCTCAACGGTGCCGTCGGGACTCACCCGCTGTGGACCGGTGACCCGGGCCAGGGAAAAGCCCTGATCGGCATACCACTTCTGCAGCTCCTGCATGCGGGCCTGCAGGGAGTTGAAATTGAGGGTGCGGCCGTAATCGGCGGCGAAGGTGTCCGTCACCACCTGGGGCGGAATCTTGACGTCCGCCGGATCCAGCGTCACCTTCTTGAGTACCGGATTCGCCACCACGGTGACGACCAGCCGCACCCCCAGGGGCCCATCCACCGGCTGGATACGCACATCGGAGAACCAGCCGCTGGCGTAGATGGCCGAGAGGTCGGTCTGCAGTTCGCTGCGGGTCACCCGGGTGCCGGGGGTGGCCGCCATCGCGGCATAGGCCGCCAGTTCAAGGCGCTCACGCTCGGGATGGCCCTCCAAGCCGGAGATCACCACCTCGGAAATCAGCACCCGGGGCTCGGCCGGCTTGGGGGGCTCGAGGGAACCGGTAGCAGCGGGAGCCTCTGCAGCGGGCTTGGCCTCAGGTTGCTGGGCAGAGGGCTTTTGAGCGGCGGGCTTCTGACCAGCTGGTTTTTGCGCCGCCGGTTTCGCCTGGGCCTTGGGTGGTGGCGAACCTGACGGTTTCACCGGCTGGGTCTGGGCCAGACCGGCGCCGGCGGTGAGCAGGGCAGCACCCATCAGGGGCAGGGCTGCCTGGTTCACCAGGAAACCCACGGGGCGCTTGCCTGCCATATGCCTTGGTTCGGAGCGGCAAAGCCGCAAATGCCGCGAACCCTACCCGTAGATGCGGGGCTCCGGACAGCACCCCTGGACCCGTTTGAGAACCTCCCCGTAGGCCTCGACAACACCGCCCAGGTCCTGGCGGAAGCGGTCCTTGTCGAGGATCCGGTCGTTGTCGTCGGCCACGGCCAGATCCCAGAGCCGGCAGTTATCGGGGCTGATCTCATCGGCAAGCACCAGTGCGCCGTCGGCGGTGAAGCCCAGCTCGATCTTGAAATCCACCAGCTCCAGACCCACCCCGCCAAACAGGGCAAGGAGCGCGTCATTCACCCGCCAGGCCATTGCCTCGATCGCGGCCTTCTGCCCGTCGCTCACCAGGCCCAGCAGCCGCAGACGGGCATCGGTGAGGAGCGGGTCGCCGAGGCTGTCGTCCTTGTAATACAGATCGAGCAGCGGGGGATCCAGGCGCGTGCCGGCAGCGATCGGCAGCTGCTTGCAGAGCGAGCCGGCCGCCACATTGCGGATCACCACCTCGAGGGGCACCACCTGCACGGGCCGCACCAGCATCCAGTTGGTGCCATCCACCCCCAGGAAATGGGTGGGAATGCCAAGGGCCTCGAAGTGCTCGAAGATCAGGGCCGAGATGCGGCAGTTCATCTGCCCCTTACCGGCCAGCTGCGCTTTTTTCTGGGCGTTGAACGCCGTAGCGTCGTCTTTGAACTCCACCGCCACCACATCGGCCTGATCGGTGGCGTACACGCGCTTGGCCTTCCCTTCATGCAGCAGGGGGCCGAGGGAATAAGCGCTCATGGATTGGGGGCAGGGGCAGGAGTGGGGGGCGCCGCATGGCCGCCGGGGGCCCGCGGTGAGCGCAGCTGGCGATCCAGTTCGGGCGTGCGCCGCACCGACCATTCACCGTAAGCGTCGTCGATGCGACGGCTCAGGCGGATGCGGCGCTCGGCGGCCCGGGCCCGGGCCGCCGCGGTTTCCGGGGTGGCCGGCAAGGCCAGCTGGCGATCGAGCAGATCGGTGACCAGGCCCCAAGACCCATCGGCGGCCGCCTGATCCAGGGCCAGCTCCAGCAGCCGCACCTGCTCGGCAAGGGGAAGCTGGCGCATCAGATTCACAGCCTGGGCGATGCGCCGGGCCGTGGCGCCACCGGGATTGCGCGACGCCAGCAGCACCTCAGCAGCCGCGCGGGGCTGGCCCATCGATTCCAGATAGCCCGCCAGCAGATCAAGGGCCGATCGGGTGTTCACCGTGCCATCGCTGTTGCTGCGCACCGGCAGCAGCAGGGTTTCAAGACTGGCCAGCTCGGCACCGGCCAGATCCCGCAGCGCCTCGGCCGCCACCCGGTGATCCAGGCCGGCGTTGGCCGCCTGCCAGCGCAGCAGCAGCAACTGGTTGCGCTCCACGCCGGGGGCCGGGCCGTAGCGCTCCAGCACCTTGAGTGCCGCCTGCGGAGCCCCGCAGCGCAACAGCACATCGGCATTGGCCAGCACCACCGCCAGCGGCTGGGGGGCCGGTTGGATCGTGAGCAGCCGCGCCTGCACCCGCTGCAGCAGGCGCACGTCGCCCTCCTCCAACAGCTGCACGCACACCTGGGCCAACTCATCGAGGCTGCCGCTGCGCAGCAGGGGCGCCAAGGCCTGCTCCCGCGGCGAGGGATTGGAATTGGCTTTGCGGGCCTCAGCCGCAGGCTGGAGGCTCAGCAGCAGGGCAACACCGGCAGCGACTGCGACGCACTTAAGCCAGGCTGGTGGTGCACTCCGTCGTGCCGCCATGTATAGAGGTGGGCACGGCGGCCCGCTGC
>CAIOXF010000196.1 GCA_903862155.1 uncultured cyanobacterium
AGGCTGAAAATCGCGCGGATGCCTTCGGCTTCGAGGCGGTCGAGGTGGCGAACGGCCAGCGGCGCCGGGCCCACCGCCAGTTCATTCACCAGCACCCAGTGCAGCGGAAAGCGGCTCGGGCCGGGCTGCGGCTCGGGCGCCCGTTCTGGCCGGAGGTCTGGCGGCAGGTCTGGGGGCCGGTGGGAGGCGGAGCGGCGGCGCCAGCGGGAGAGGAGGCCCATGGGGTGGGGCGGGCCTAGTTGGTGTTGTTCAGCAGCCGGATCAGCGTGAACACGTTGGCCACGCTGGTGAGCGGCTGCCCCACCGCGTTCAGCGCATCACTGGCCACCGCCAGGCCGGTGCGGTTCACGATCACCGTGTCGCCATCCCGCAGGGGCGGATTGCGCACGTTGGAGGCCCCCTGGCTCAGATTCAGGGTGAAGCGCTCCCGGGTGGCACTGCCGTTGCGGTTGATGCGCACCAGCTCCACATTGCTCTTGTTGCCGCGCCAGGTGGCCAGGCCACCGGCCGCCATCACCGCCTGCACCAGGGGCGTTCCAGCCATCACGCTCACGCGGCCCGGGGCCTTCACCTCACCCACCACGTTCACCGCAATCTGCTGGGGAGAGAGGTTCGCTGCCGCCACCTCCAGGATGTCGGCGGCGGGCTGGTCGGCCCGGCCCACGCGGATCGTGTCGCCGTCGAACAGGAACGGGTTCTGGAGCTGGTCGCCCTGTTGGAGCAGGGCCAGCAGATCCAGGGTGGTCTGCTTGAAGCGGGGCTGCTCACCCGGCAGCCGCCGTTGCAGCGTGACCTCCCGGAGATTGGCATTGAGCGTGATCCCGCCGGCCTTCTGGATCGCATCCACCACCGTGGGCAAGCCGGTGATCGTGGCCGCCGCGCCCTCCACATTCGAGGCCTCCGCCTGGGTGAGCGAATAGAGCCCCGGCCGCTCCACCTCCCCCACCAGGGCCACCCGCATCGGCCGGGGCTTCACCACCTTGAGCAGCAGCTGGGGCCGCAGCAGCTGTTTGCCATAGAGGGCCGTGAGCCAGGCACTGGCCTGGCTGGTGCTCAGGCCGGTGAGCCGCACATTGCCGATCAGCGGCAAGGCCACCGTGCCGTCGTTGAGAATGTCGAGCTGTCCGGATAACTCCGGCGCATCAAAGATGGTGAGCAGCAAGCCATCGCCGGGGCCCAGCAGATAGGCATCCTCTTGCCCAACATTGGGCCGCGCGGCAGAGGGCTGGGGCGACGATTTCACCCGGGCTGCTGCAGTAATCCCGCCCGTACTTGCCAGCGCTACCTGGGGCTGAACCAGGCCGATCCAGCACAGACCGGCAACCGCTAAAAGCCGCACAGGACCCTGTCGATCGCGCATGTGGCAGTCATCAAGGCGGCTCACATTCAGCTGGCGCACCATGGCTTCCATCCCAGGGCCAAACATAGACTCACCGCGCAAGCTGCTGCCAGATACCGGTCGGGATGTCGAACTCGCTGCCTCCCGCCCTGATCCAGCAACCTGGTGCCGTTGCAGGCCTGCCACTGGTCTCGGCCGACCCCCCAGGGGCTGAGGAAGGTGGAGTCAATCTGCGGGAGATCTGGCGGGCGGTCCGCCGCCGCAAACGCCTGGCCCTGGTCACCGCCGCCACGGTGACCCTGCTGGCCGCCGTGCAGGCCGTGCACAAGCGCATCTACAGCCCCGTGTACCAGGGCGGCTTCCAGCTGCTGATCTCCGATCCGATCGGCGGGAGTGGGGGATCCAGCGCCGACGCCGGCGCCGGCGGCGAGCAGGGCGACTCCTTCCGCGCCCTGGCGCTCAACCGCACCAGCACCGATCTGCCCACCCTGTTTGAGGTGCTGCGCAGCCCCCTGCTGCTGGAGCCCGTAGCCCGGCGCCATGGCCTGAGCGCCGGCGATCTGGCCGGCAACATCGGCATCTCCACCGGCGGTTCCGACCGCAGCAGGGCCGAGGGCGTGCTGAACGTGTCGCTCAGTGCGCGGGAGCCGCGGCAGGGCCAGCGCCTGCTCAACGACCTTTCGCAAACCTATCTCCAGTACTCGCTCGCCCAGCGCCAGGAGCGGCTCACCGCCGGCCTGAAGTTCCTCGATCGCCAGGCCCCGGCCCTGGTGGAGCGGGCCAACAGCCTGGCCAACCAGCTGGCCGCCTTCCGCCGCACCCACAACCTGCTCGAGCCCATGGCCGAGGGCACGGCGATCAAGGAGCGCTCCAGCGAGGCCGAGCTGAAACTCGCCGACCTCACCACCGAGCGGGCCCGGCTGATCGCCGCCCGCCAGGGCGTGCTGAACGGCACCCTCTCGGCCCGCAGCTTCCAGGAGGCGATCGGCGGCGGCGGGGGCAGCGCCTCCGGTTCCTCAGGCGGCAGCGGCGGTGGCCTCTCGCTCACCGCCTCCAGCCAGGGCCTGCTCCAACAGCTCGGCAAGCTCGAGGATCAGATGGCCGACACCCGCAGCCGCTACAGCGACAGCTCGTCGATGCTGCGGGGCCTGGAGGCCCGGCGCCAGGCCCTGCTGCCGCTGCTGCGCCGCAACCAACTGGAAGCCATCGATGCGGCCCTGGCCTCCAATGCCGACCGCAGCCAGGAGGCCCGCTCCCAGAAGGCCCAGCTCGACCGCCGCTTCCAGCGCCAACCGGCCCTGATCAAGCAATACGACGAACTGCAGCAGAAGCTCGAAGTGGCCCTGGCCAACCTCTCGGGGCTGCGGGCCGCCAAGGAGGGCTTCAGCCTCGAACTGGCCCAGCGCACCGTGCCCTGGCGCCTGATCGCCAATCCGGGCATGGGCACCACGCCGATCCTGCCCTCCCTCCCGCGCGACCTGGCCAAGGGCCTGGCGCTGGGCCTGGCCGCCGGTGTTGGTGCGGCCCTGCTGCGCGACCGACTCGATCACGTGTTCCACACGCCCACCGACGTGCGCGAAACCCTGCAGCTCCCCCTGCTCGGCCACGTGCCCCACGTGAGCTTCTTCAAGGGTGTGCGCGAAAACAAGCGCTTCCTGATCGAGGAACTCGACCGCACCACCAAGCCCCTCACCCCTGAGGCTGCAGATAGCCCCGAGGCGGCGGCCAGCGACACTGCCAACCCAGACGGCGCCAACCGAGACGGCGCCACGGGCACCAGCGCCGACCCGACCGATCTCCAGCTCACCGGCTACCAGCGCTTCTACTACCAGGAAGCCTTCCGCAACCTGTTCACCTCGATCCGCTTCCTCAAAACCGACGCGCCGCTGCGCTCGATCGCGATCACCAGTTCCCTGCCCACCGAAGGCAAGAGCCTGGTGAATGTGCTGCTCGCCAAAACCCTCAGCGAAATGGGCCAGCGGGTGCTGCTGATCGACGCCGACCTGCGCAAACCCCAGATCCACCACCGCCTCGGCCTCAACAACCTCACCGGCCTCACCAACGTGCTCTCGGAAGACGACCTGCACTGGCGCCAGGCCCTGCAGCGCGTGGCCGGCTACGACAACTGGAGCGTGCTCACCTCCGGCCGCATCCCCCCCGATCCGGCCCGCCTGCTCAGCTCCCAGCGCATGCAGCAGCTGGTGAACACCCTGGCCGACAGCGGTGAGTTCGACCTGATCCTCTACGACACCCCACCCGTGCTCGGCCTCGCCGATGCCGCCCTGGTGGCCCAACATCTCGACGGCCTGGTGCTGCTGGTGAGCCTCAACCGCGTGGACCGCGGCCTGCCGAAGGAGGCCGTGGCCCGGATCACCAGTTCCGGCGCCGCCCTGCTGGGGGTCGTCACCAACGCCGTGA
This sequence comes from uncultured cyanobacterium, assembly GCA_903862155.1. GTDB lineage: Bacteria > Cyanobacteriota > Cyanobacteriia > PCC-6307 > Cyanobiaceae > UBA5018. Next base: position 3,758 of record CAIOXF010000196.1, read on the forward strand.
CGCCCGAGCGGCTGATGCGTGGCGGTGCCTACGGCTATGGCTATGGCAAATACGGCTACGGCAAATACAGCTATGGCCGCTACGGCTATGGCTACGGCAAGTACGGCTACAACGTGGGCTACAGCTCCTACGACCCGCGCAACTCCTACGCCTACTACCAACCCGACAACGACGAGGAGAACGCCACCACCCCAGCCGAGCCCACCCCAGGCCTGCAACGCCGCCTGCGCAACCTGAGCCAACGCGCCGTGCGCTGGATCGATCAGTAGGCCCGTGGCGCCTCGTTTCCCACGTCTCCATGTGCGCCGCCAGGGCCTGCCGCTTTGCACTGCGGCCCTGCTGCTGCTGCCCGCCGCAGGGGCCCGCGCGCTGGAATGGCAGCCCAGCAGCCCCACCACGCCCACCCGCAGCCTGCAGTGGCGCCTGGTGGAGGCCAACGAGGCCATCGGCATGCCCGGTTTCCGCCTGCCGCCGCCGCCACCGCTGCCGCCGCTCAACAACCCCGTCACCCAAACGGTGGTGCACCAGAGCGAACCGGTTCCCGCCGATTTCCTCGCGCCGATCACCCTCGGTGCCGCCGTGCCCACCGCCAACCAGCTGCCGGTGGAAGACCTGCGCATCACCGCCTACACCCTCTCCCCCTTCGGTGGGGGAGCCGCCTTCGGCACCGGCAACCAGAACTACGCCCTGCGCCTCGACACCTCCCTCACCGAGCAGCTGCTGCTCTCCGGCTTCTACAGCTATTCCGACGACCCGCTCTACGCCCCCCTCACCGGCTTCAGCGTGCAGCCGGCCAACTTCTGGGAGAGCTATGGCGGCGCCCTGAGCTGGCGCCTCGCCTCCAGCGGCCCCGGGAATCGCTGGAACCTCGCCCTCACCGGTTCGCTCGAGGGCTGGAATGTGGGCAGCGGCGGCTGCGATGGCTTCAGCTGCAAGGGCCAGAGCAACGCCAGCCCCAACATCTTCAACAGCTCCGGCCAGCGGGTGTTCACCCAAAACCTGGTGGGTTCGGTGGCCCTGCCGTTCAGCTGGAACGCCTCGCCCCAGTGGCAGTTCACCCTCACCCCCGGCGCCAGCTTTCTGCCCGCCAGCCAGGGGGCAGGCCAGGGCGGCGCCGGCACCTTCTATGGCAACAACGTGTGGCTGGCCGGCGGTGCCCTCTGGCGCGCCTGGCCCGGCCTGCAGCTGTTCAGCTCCGCCCTGGTGCCCTTCGGGCCGGGCACCAACAGCTTCGACGCCAACCTGGCCTTCAGCCGGGTGCCGATCTACACCGGCGGCCTGCAGTGGTCGCTCAATCCCCGCATCGCCCTCACCGGCATGCTCACCAATGGCTTCGGCGCCAGCCCCGCCACCGCCCTGCTCGCCCTGCCGTCCGCCAACACCCTCAACTACTCCGCCAACTTCACCTACACCGCCGGCGGCGTTGACACGCCCCAGCCCGCGCTCACCCTCCGCCAATGGAGCCTGGCCAACGGCGGCCTCACCGTGAACACCGCCCTGGTGCCGCCCTCCGGCACCACCCAGCTCTGGGCCAACGCCGACAGCAAGGGCAACGTGTTCGGCTACATGGGGTATTCGCTCTCCAACATCTTCCAGCTCGATCTGTTCAACGGTGGGGCCTTCGAAGACGTGCAGCCCGTGAACAACGCGGCGGCAAACCTCACCAACACCTTTGCCAGCAGTGGCGGCTGGAACTGGCGGGTGGGGGGCAAGGCCGTGGCCTTCAGTCCGCTGCGCGGGGCGCCGGTGTGGGGATCCGGGCGGATCAGCCTCGGCCGCAACAACGGCGGATCGGGCCAGGGCTACGTGTTCGCCGAAACGATCAACACCTGGGAAGCCAACCGCTGGCTCGCCTTCAACCTCAACCCCAAGCTGGCCTGGAGTGGGGTGGGGACCCCCTGGGGCGTGGGCCTGAGCGCCAACGTGCAACTGGGCCCCAGCTTCCAGATGATCCCCGAACTCAACGTGGTGGGCTCCGATCTCGACTCCACCAACGGCACCCTGGCCCTGCGCTGGCTGGCCCTGCGCCGCGGCGAGCAGGCCTCCGCCAACCTCGACCTCTACGTGAGCAATGGCGCCGGCCTGTTGGATCTGGGCCAGCTGTTGCGCACCAGCAACGTGCGCTTCGGCAGCCGCCTCAGCCTCACGTTCTAACCAGACCCTTCAGGCGTAGCCAGAGCCCCGTGCGCGCCCGCAGCGTGAGCCGGCCCACCAGCTCCGGTGGCTGCTCTGGCACCGGCAGCAAGGCATAGCGCCGCACCAATTCCGCCAGCACCAGCAGCGCCTCCTGCTGGGCAAAGGCAGCACCCGGGCATTTGCGCGGCCCCAGCCCGAAGGGCAGGAAGGGCTCCGGTTTCTGTTGCTCCAGGAAGCGCTCGGGCCGGAAGCCCTGCGGATCGGGCCAGTGGTGCTCGTGGCGCTGGATCACCCAGGGCGAGAGGGTGAGCAGGGCCCCCACCGGACAGCGGCTCCCCCGGCCTGCGGCCGCCAGTTCGGTGGCCGTGCCCTGGCGCTCGCGGATGAAGAAGCTCACTGGCGGATAGAGCCGCAGGGTTTCGTTGAACACCGCCGCGCCATAGCTGAGCTGGCGCAGGTGCTCCGGCTGGAGCGGCGCGCTGCCCGCCACGGCCCGCACCTCCTGCCGCAACCGCTCCTGGGCATCCGGTGCCAAGGCCAGCAGCCAGGCCGCCATCCCCAGGGCACTGGCCGAGGTTTCATGGCCCGCCAGAAACAGGAAACACACCTGATCCAGCAGCTCCTCCGGGCTGAAGCCCCCACCGCCCTGGGGATCTCGCGCCGCGATCAGGCAGGCCAGCAGGTCGTTGGCCGGCGCGGCCGCCGGGGCCTCCAGCCGCTCGGCAATGGCCTGCTCGAGCCAGGCGCGGATCACCCGCGCATCCCGCCGCAGGCTGCGCTGCACCAGGCCGGCCGGCAGATGCAGGAAGCGCAGCACCAGCGCCCGCGCCGCCCGCCGCTGATAGCGCGCAAACGCGGCAAACACCTCCCCCGCCTCGCCCTGCGCCAGCGGCCGGCTCAGGATCGTGCGCACGATCACATCGGCCGTCACCTGGGTCATGGCGGCGTCGATGTCGATCGGGGTGTCGCCACCCTCCAGCCGCTGCAGCAACGCCTCGGTGGCCTCGGCCATCGCCGGAAACACCCGCTGCAGCTGGGCCGCCTGAAACGCCTGATCCACCAGCCGCCGCTGCCGCGCCCATTCCTCACCGTTCACCGAAAAGATCGCCCGGCCGATCAGGGGCTCAAGAATCCACTGCGTGTAGGGGTGCTTGGGAAACGCATCCACCTCCTCCACCAGCACGCGCCGCACCAACGACGGCTCGTTCACCAGAAACACCGGCAACCCCAGCAGATTCAGTTCACCGAGGGCAACCCGAAAGTCCCATTCATTCAGCAGTCCAAACCAGGAGCGCCAGCCGCGCGCCAGGCGCCGCAGCACATTCGGCGTGTACGGCTGCGGCGCCGGCCAGGGCGGCTCGAGGTGTGGTGCCCGTGGTGGTTCCAGTGGTGCTTCAGCCATCGCGGCCCACCAGCAGCCCGGGCAGATCCACCCCCGGGCATCCCCGGCGCAGGTAGTCGAAGTGCAGGTCGAACAGCTGCAGCAGCCAGGCGCACCGGCCCAGCCCCCGGGCCTGGCGCAAATTCAGCAGCGTCATCTCCGGATAGGGCTCGCCGGCGGGCAGCGGCAGGCCGCAACTGGTGAACGGATTCACGCCGGCAAAGCAGAGCAGGTCGTGCCGGGAGGTCACATCGCGCCAGGGGATCCGGGGCGCCCGGCAGAGCTCCTGCAGATCCTGCCGAAACCCCCCAGCGCCGGGGTACACCGCCAGGTTCGCCAGGTTCTGGCCCAGGGTGAGCAGCTCCAGCTTCTGCAGCAGCCCGCCGGCATCCACCCGGCGATGCAGCTCGGCGGCCAGCATCGCCAGCACGAACGAGCCACTGCTGTGGCCCACCAAGCGCACCCGCCCCGCCGGGCAGCTGTCCTCCAACTGCAGCATGGCGTCAGCCAGCTCCCGCACCCGCTCGCGCAGGTCGCGATCGCGGGCTTCCCCGAGCCGGTGGGTGAACAGCAGGGAGCGGCTGAGCCACACCACCCCCAGGGCATCGGCCCCGCGCCAGCACCCCCAGAGCAGCAGGGCCGCCAGCAGCCAACCCCACGGAGCCGGGATCACCAGGGCCGCCGCTGCCGCCACCGCTGCCGCCAGGGCCAGCCAGATCAGGGGGTAGGCACCGCAGAGCGCCACCCCCGGGCACAGCCGCGCCACGCGCCAGCACACCCCCTCCAGCAGATAAAACCTGGCAAAGTGCGCGCCCCGAACGAGCAGCGTGAACGGATGCCGCGGCCAGTGGCTGCGGGCGATGTCGTCCCAATGCAGGAAGCACAGCTCCAGCCCCGCCGGGTCGGCTCCAGCCGCCGCAGGCGGGCGGGGTTGGAGCGGCCAGCGGGTGAGCACCCTCTCACCCCTGCGCCGCCCCAGCCGCCATCCCAGTGGCCTGAGCTCCGCCTGAAACAGCCGCTGGTAATGGGCGATGCCGCGGGGATCGAAACCGCTGAGGAAATAGGTGCGCCGCTCAACGGCGCCCGCATCCAACAATGACCTGCCCAGCCCCTGCTCGCCGATGCGGTCCCGGTGATGGATGCTCGCCTCAGCCACGCCACCAGGAAAACGGGGGCATTGGTGTGCGCCCTCACGCTGGGGCTCAGCCTAGGCGCGGTTGGCCTGGCGCCTGCAGCTGGGGCGCCTGCAGCTGGGGTGCCGGCCGCCGCCCCCGTGGTGCGCAACCAGGGAGCACGCACCACCGCCTCGATGCTGGTGCCCGTGCCCGTGGATCGGGCCTGGGCCGTGCTCACCCGCTACGAGAGCACCGGCCAGGCCATGCCCGATATCAAGCTGGCGCGGGTGCTGCGCCGCGACGGCCGGCGGCTCGAGCTTCAGCACGTGTATCAGGCGCCCTACACCTTCGGGCTGCGCATCGGCGCCCTGCTGGAGCTGCAGGAAACCCCCAAAACCGAGATCCGCTACCGGCTGCTGCGGGGCGATCGGATCCGCAACCTCAGGGGCAGCTGGACCCTCACGCCCGTGCCGGGGGGCACCCTGGTGCGCCATCAGATCAGCCTGGAGCCGGAGATCCCGGAGCTGCTGCGCCCTGCCTTCCGTGAACTCAGCGACGCGAACCTGCGGGAGTCGATGGCGATCCTGCGGCAGCTGATGCTGAAGGGCTGAAGGCTTCTGCCACCACGCCCTTGGGATGGCGGGTGAGCCGGTAGTGCACGCCCCGCCACTCCACCTGGCGGGCCAGGGCCGCCGCCAGCGTGGCCCAGCCATCGATCAGCTGGCCGGGCAGCAGGGCCCGCAGCCAGCCCCCGAGCTGGCGGGGCGGGCGCTCCAGGGCTGTGGCCTCAATCGCCAGCAGCAGAGCGATGCAGCCCAGCTCGTAGAGCCCCACCGCCCGCCAGGCGCCCTGCAGGGCCGCGCCCGCCAGCAGCAGCGCCGATCCAATGCCGTGCAGGGCCACCAGCGGCCAGGCCGGGTGATGCAACCGGGCCGTGAGCAACTGGCGGGTGATCCAGCGGCGGAGCGGCGGCAGGCTGATGGTGTCGTCGTGGTCGATCACCAGCAGCTCCGGGCGGAACTCAAACCGCAGGGCCAGCGCCCGCAGCGGTGCCAGCAGGCCGGTGTCTTCGCAGAGGCCGTGCTCCAGCAGCCGCGTCCAGGCGCCGGCCTCCACCACCTCGCGCCGCACCGCCAGGGAGCCGCCCCAGGGAATGGCCAGCAGGGTCATCAGCACCAGCGCGCCGGCATTCCACACGGCCCGGGTGTGGCCCGCCAGGCTGCCGCCGCTGGGTTGATACCAGCGGTTGCCCGACACCGCCCCCACCCCGGGCCGGAGGCACGCGAGCGCCAGATCCGCCAGCCAGGTGGGGCCCACCACCGCGTCGGCATCGACCAGGGCCACCACCGCCGCATCGGGATGCAAGGCGGCGAAGGCCTGGCGCAGGGCAGCGCATTTGAGCGAACCCGCCGGCGGCCGCTGCTCCAGGGCCTGAAGCTGCAGGCTGAGCCTGGGGGCCCTGGCGCGGAAATGCCCCAGCACCGGCCAGGCCGGATCGGCGCTGGCATCCACCACCACCTGCAGCCGCCAGGCACCGGGGTAACGCTGGGCAGCGAGCGCCGCCAGCACCGCCGGCAAGCTGGCATCGGCCCCCCGCAGGCAGAGCACCACCTCGGCCCTCGGCCACCCGCCCGGCGGCTCGGGGGGCCAACGCCGCCGCTCCCGCCGGCGCCGCTGCAGCTGCACGGCGAACGCCGCCACCAGCAGCGCCTGCAGGGCCAGCGCCGCCAGCAGCACCGTGCCGCAATCGAGCGTCACGCCGCCGACACCGGCGCCAGCAACGTGCGCGCCCACGGCGCCACC
>CAIOXF010000197.1 GCA_903862155.1 uncultured cyanobacterium
CCATGGGATTCCGCTACCTCAACCGGGTTGCTTCCAAGGAACACATCGCCGAGTTTCTGGAGCTCGCCGACCTCGCGGCCGGCGGAACCGATGACGCCGGCAACGTGTTTGAGCTGTCGCGCCGGCTCACGGGCAATCCAATGGATGTGTGTGAGCGCAAGCTCAAGCAGGACCCAGCCGCCGCCGCGCTGATCAGCCAACGGCGGCTGTGCGGCCCCTACGACGTGGCGGCCCTGAAGCAGCTACCGAAAGGGAGCCTTGGCCACACCTACGCCACGGTGATGGAAGCCCTGGGCTACGACATCGACTTTTTCCCCGATCCGGCGTTCTACAACAACCTTGAGAGCGAGGGCGACTACATCAACTACCGCGTTTACGCCACCCACGACCTGCACCACATCCTGAGCGGCTACAGCCTCGACAACTACGGGGAGATGGGTGTGATCAGCATCAGTGTGGGCCAGTTCAGCTTCCCCGGATTCTTGTTTTTGGATCTCGTGGGCCTAATGCTGAGCTTCTTCCAGACCGACAAACTGGATGAGGAGTACACCGACGAGCTGGAGCGTTCCGGCAGCATTGGCTACAGCTTTGACCTGATCACCCAAGGGATGGCGATGGGCCTCAAATCCAAACCTCTGTTCCCGATCATCTGGGAAGAGCGCATGGCCCAGAACCTGGAAGATCTGCGCAGCGAACTGGGCATCGAACCCGTTCGGGAAGGGCCCTACAGCTGGTACAGCAATCCCGTGATCATGAACGCCCTTTCCTGAGCCAGACAGGGCCAAAGCGTTGATGCGTCCAATTCTGGTGATGGTCATCGATGCCATCTGGGGTTGGACGTTGACCACCTATGGCAAACCGTGGTTGTTGGAGCTGCTCAATCGCCCAGGGATGGAAGCTTCGAGGTACTACGAGACGTACATCGAGCCAAGGCTCTGGATCTCCTATGGCGTTGTGCTCAGCGCCCAGCTGATTTGGGTGAGTCTGATCGCGCCGCGCACCCTCTCGCAGAGAGCTCTGCGGCAACTTTGGTGGTTCGGCTGCGCAATCAGCATCGTGAGTGCGATAGCCATACAAATCAAGCTGCAACCTCCACGAGCCGTTTCGCTGCTGCTGTTGGCCGTTCAGTGGATTGACGTGACTCTGCTGTATTGGCTCTCCACAGGACTGGTCACCCCACCGCCAAAGCGTAGTGGGGTGATTCCGGGATGGGGCTGAACGCTCGAGGCTGGGGCCTCAGACGGCCCGCATCGGGCGCTTCTCAATCACCTTGTCGATCAGGCCGTATTCGGTGGCTTCGGCGGGCGACATGAAGAAGTCGCGGTCGGTGTCTTCCTCGATGCGGCTCAGGGGCTGACCAGTGCGATCGGAGAGCTCCTGGTTGAGCTTCCTTTTGAGATAGAGGATCTCGTCGGCCTGGATGCGGATATCACTGGCCTGGCCGCGGGCCCCACCCAGGGGCTGGTGAATCATGATGCGGGAGTGGGTGAGGCTGCTGCGCTTGCCCTTGGCACCGGCGCAGAGCAGAAACGCGCCCATCGAGGCAGCTAGGCCCACGCACACGGTTTGCACATCCGGCTTGATGTGCTGCATGGTGTCAAAAATGCCCAGGCCGTCGTACACCGAACCGCCGGGGGAATTGATGTAGAGGAAGATGTCCTTGTCGGGATCTTCCGCCTCAAGGAACAACAACTGGGCCACCACCCGGTTGGCCGACTCGGCCGTTACGGGCTCACCGAGGAAGATGATTCGCTCGCGCAGCAGCCGCGAATAGATATCGAACGCCCGCTCTCCCCGGCCCGACTCTTCAATCACGATCGGGATCATCGACACAGGAGAGCTCAGCAGCGCCGGCCGATCCTACTGAGGCTGAGCCGCTAGGGTCGCAAGAACCCTGGGTGTGTCTCGCGTGAGCGCTGCTCTCACCGTTGCCGACAGCAAACGCGCTTTCCACCGCGCCTTTCCCTTCGTGATCGCTCCGCTCTATCGGCGGATGGTGGATGAGCTGCTGGTGGAGCTGCACCTGCTGAGTCGGCAGGCCGGCTTCGAGCCGAATCCCCTGTTCGCCTGTGGAGTCGTGCAGGTGTTCGACAGCTTTGCCCGCGGCTACCGCCCGGAAGAGCACCGCGGCCCCCTGTTCTCGGCTCTTTGCTCCTCCTCCGGCTTCGACGCCGATGACCTGCACCGGCAGGAAGAAGCAGCGATGGCCAGCATCGGCCGCCACAGCGTGGACGAGGTGAAGCAATGGATCGAGCGGGAGGGTGAGGGTGCCCCTGAACCGATCGCCCAGGCCCTGGCCAGCATCCGCCGCCCCGATTTCCACTACTCCCGCCTGATGGCCGTGGGTCTGCTGAGCCTGCTGGAGCAGGCCCAGGGCGCCGATGGCATGGATGCCGCCACCCTGCGCACCTACGCCCACGACCTGGGCGCCGCCATGGGCCTGCTGCGCGATCGCCTCGACAAAGACCTGAGCCTCTACGCCTCCAACCTGGAGAAGCTGGCCCAGGCCGTGGAATTGATGGAGGAAACGGTGGCTGCCGAGCGCCGCAAACGCGAGCGTCAGCAGAACAACGAAGAGCCGGCCCCGATCACAGGCGAAGGCGTCCCGTCAGCCGGCTGAGCGGCTGATTCGAGGGATCGATGCTGAGCTGGAGCTGGTTGGCCTGACGCACCAGCTCCGGGAAGCCGGGCGGCATCAAGCCGAG
>CAIOXF010000198.1 GCA_903862155.1 uncultured cyanobacterium
GAAACGCCATTCACCGATGGCAACGGCCATGGAACCCACGTGGCTGGCACCATCGCCGCCCTGGCAAATGCCGTTGGCGTCGTGGGGGTTGCACCAGGCGCCCAAGTGGTTTCACTCAAAGTCTTCGATAGCAGCGGAGCCAGCGCCAGCGCCACATCAATCATCGAAGCAATCAACCACGCTACCTCTGTTATCAACAACAATGGTTTAGATAAAAATAAAGTCGTTGTCAATATGAGCCTGGGGGGCAGCTTCAGCTCTTCGATCGATACGGCAATCAGAAATGCTGCAAATCAAGGCATCCGTTTTGTCGTGGCAGCTGGAAACAGCGGAAGGGATGCCGATGGATTTTCCCCTGCATCAGCCGGAGACCACCCCAATGTTTTCACCATTTCGGCGGTCGACAGCAATTACCAAATGGCCTCGTTCTCCAATTGGGATCGGATCACCAGCACAGACCAAGTGGACGATGTGGATCTTGCGGCCCCTGGAGTGAGCGTGCTGTCGTACTACCGCGATGGACAACTGGCCTATCTGAGCGGCACATCGATGGCTGCACCCCACGTTGCCGGCCTACTGCTGGCCGGCGGGGTGCAAGGCGGCGATCTCGTCAAGCCGTATTACTCCAGTACTGCAGACCCCTTCGCCTGGGGACTGCTACCTGGAAGCCCCGGTCCGGCGCCAGAACCCACGCCCGAGCCGGTAGTCAATCAGATCCTCTGGGGCACCACAGGCAACGATATGGTGACTGGGGGGAGTGGCAATGATCAACTCGCCGGCGTTCCCCAAACCGGAACCACAGCCGCATCCCTTGGCCGTGGGCAGATCGACACGCTGAGTGGCGGCGCCGGATCCGACCGTTTTCTTCTGGCTGACAGCCGAGGAACCTTTTACAACGATGGCTCAAGCAGGTCACAGGGCACCAGTGACTATGCGCAGATCACAGACTTCAACCCCAATCAAGATGTCCTGCAGCTGCGCAGTGGCTCCCAGTATTTATATCGATATTCGGCAAGTTATACGGAGATTTTCCTAGGCAACGGCGACACCCGTTTCACCACAGCCGACGAACTTATCGCAAGACTTGAAGGCGTCAACCTCACGCCAGGCACTGGTGTTTATACCGTAGCAACAAACACTAGCTGGGCAAGCTTTGTCTAGCATGGCCTTATTGGCAGCCATGATTATTGATTATCGGCAACACCGCAGCCCCGCTAGCAGCACCCAGCCGGCCACATTGATGCGGCTGTCATAGAAGGGCATATCCGTGGCATGCAGGGCAACGAGCAGCAGCGCTGAAGCCCACCAGGCGCGGTCAAACAATGCACCGCTGAGCATCCCGACGCGCACGCCACGGATCAGCAGCCACAACACCAGGCCCACCACCAGCACGGCCACCGGCAGGCCATGGCTGATGGCCAAATCCAGGGGCAGGTTGTGGGGATGGCCGTGCCAGAAGCCGGTGCGGAGGGGATAGATCACGCTGAAGGCCGCCGCACCCCAGCCCAGCCAGGGGCGCTCGGCCACCAAGCCCACCGCCACCTGCCACTGGCTCAGGCGCGTGATTGCCAGGGGCCGGCGGCCCTGGGAGTTGAAGTCATTGAGCCGGCCCCAGATCGACTGGGGCACCAGGGCCCGGGCCGGCTCCTGCACCATCGCCGGCACCCCGGGCAGGGTGGCCAGGGCCACCGGCACCAAGGCCAGCACCAGCAGCGGCAGCAACCAGCGCCAACTCAGCGGCCCCGCCACCAAGGGCACAGCCAGCAGCAGCGCCCCCCAGGCATTGCGGGAGTCGGTGAGGAAGATCGAGCCCGCCACCCCGGCGGCGATGGCCAGCGTCACGGCCCGGCCGGGCCAGTGCAGCCGCGGCTGCAGCAGAGCCGCCAGGGCAAACGGCCAGGCCAGCGACAACCAGGCGCCGGTGATGTTGGCGTAGTCGAACAGGCCCGCCAGGCGCTCAGGTGGATTGCCGCCGAGCTTCACGTGCCAGATCACCAGGCCGCCCAGGATCTGCCACGGACCACTCCACCCCAGGAACAACTGCCCCAGGCCGGTGAGCACCACCGGCACGGTGCCGGCCAGCAGCCACAGCCCCATGCGCCGGCGCGCCTCAGGGGTGGCCACGTAGGGCTGGAAGCCCCAGAACGCCCAGAAGAACGGCAGCCAATTGGCCAGACCCACCCAGGCCAGCCAACCGCTGAGGGCACCGAAGCACCCGAGCACCATCAGCAAAGCGGCGGCCGCCAGCACCCAGTTGGCCCGGTCCCGCCAGGGGGAGGGCCGGTTGAAACTGCCCTGGATCAACGCCACCAGCAGCAGCAGGCCGGCGATGAAGGCACTGCTGGCGAGGAACAGCAAGCCGATCTGAAAACAACGCCAGCCCAGCGGTGCGGTGCCGTCGGGCCGGTGGGCGTCGAGGCGCTCCCCCAGCTGCTGCACCAATGCGGGTGCCATCAATCGAACACGGCCGTTCGGCCGCGATACACCATCACCTGACGGCGCAGGTGCAGACGCAGGGCACGGGCCAGGGCCAGGCGCTCGCAGTCGCGGCCCTTGCGGATCAGGTCGTCCACCTCGTCGCGGTGGCTCACATGCACGGTGGCCTGCTCAATGATCGGGCCACCATCGAGCTCCTCGGTCACGTAGTGGGCGGTGGCACCGATCAGCTTCACGCCGCGCTCCCAGGCCCGGTGATAGGGCTGCGCCCCCTTGAATGCCGGCAGAAAGGAGTGGTGGATGTTGATCACCTGGTGGCTGCCGCTGCCGCAGTAGCGCTCCAGGAAGCCCGGGCTGAGCACCTGCATGTATTTGGCCAGCACCACCAGCTCGATGTTGTGCTCAGCCAGCAGCCGCAACTGCTCCTGTTCCACTTCAGCCTTGGTGGTGGCGCTCACCGGCAGATGCACGTAGGTGGCGCCGAAGTCCCGGGCCACCGGCTCGAGATCGGGATGGTTGGAGATCACTAGCGGCACCGCCATCGGCAGCTCCCCGGAACGGGTGCGCCAGAGGAGGTCCACCAGGCAGTGGTGCTGCTTGCTCACGAAGATCGCCACCCGCGGTGTGGCATCGGAGAAGTGCACCTGACCCTCGCCACCCAACCGCTCTGCCAGGGCGGATACAGCCGGTGCGATCGCTTCGCGGGGCAGGCCGAAGCCCTCCAGCTGCCACTCGATCCGGCTCAGGAACAGCCCGGCACCGGCATCGGTGTGGTGGTCGGCGTGGCGAATGTTGCCGCCATTGGCCGCCACCCAGCCGGAAAGCTCACTCACCAGGGCAGGACGATCCGGGCAGATCACCTGCAGGATCGCGGTGGGGGCGGTCATCGGCAACCAGGCCGCGGCATCGGTGCTCAAGCTTGCCCGATGGATCCGGCCTTCACGCTCAGCCCCCGCCTGCCGGACCGATCGGCCGCGACGCAGAGATCGATGGAGTCAGCGAACCAATCCAGCTCCAGCACGTCGATCGGCTCCTTCTGGCCCTCAGCGGCGATCGACTCCATCAGGTCAGCCACCTTGGATTCGTCGAGAACGCGCTGAAGAGGACGGCGAATCGAGGCGAGCGGAATGGCGGCGATGCGCATGGCAATCCTGACTAACTCATAGTTACTCCGTTTTAGCGCGCGATCTTGGGCGTGCAGTTTTACCTCAGGCTTAGCCCTCAGCCCAGTGGGGGCGGATAAAGTCGGCCATTCGAGCCGCCCACCCAAGGTGTTCCCCATGGTTTCCGCGCCCGCCTCCGGCCTTCC
>CAIOXF010000199.1 GCA_903862155.1 uncultured cyanobacterium
ACGAGCCTTTTCTGCGCCTAACGGACGGTTGCATCAGCTTGAAACCACGGCAGTAATTCTGGTGCCTGGCCTGCGGTAGGACAGGGTATAAGTGACCTGCTCCAAGTGCCTCATTTGCCTCTAGTAAAATGAGTGTAGAGGCTCAAGATGTTGTGCTTGCAGTGCCAATTCTCGGTGGCGGGTTGCGCCTCAGTCAAGATGCTGAATTACTCCGTGTTCAGGAATTCATCCCTGAACAGGCCGTTGATCATGCGTCAAGGAGTGTGTGGTCGAGTTCGGAACTTGCTGATCAGTCGATGAATGGCCTTGAGCCGGTCCGCAGTCCGAGGGTGCGGGTCACAGGGGTGCCGAAGCCCTGCGTTGCTGTGAAGGTGTTGGGAGAAATCGGCCGGGCGGTGATCACGACCGTGGCGGTGTTGCAGTCGTTGCTGGGGGTCACCGTGAAGCCGGTGACACCGCGCATCACCAGTTGATTGGTGGCGGGCGTGTTGGACGGATCCAGACGCCCATTGTTGAGGATCGTGGGCCCGGAACGCAGGAGCTCGTTGGTTGCGGTGTTACGGGTGTAACGGATCACGGCATCTGCGCCGGTGGAGACACTGTTGATGTCGAGCAGGGTGACGCGCATGCGCAGATCGTTTTCTGCTGCGGTGCAGACAGGCGCTGTGGCGCTGGCGCAGTTGGCCGGTGCGGTGGTTGTGCTGAACAGACAAGCGTCCGTTGCCTCGGCGTCGAGCAGGGTGGAGACGCGGTTGAGATCACGTTCCAGCTGCACCTGCCACAGGGTGGCTTCAAAGAACTGGATGGAACCACGGATACTGCTCCAGATCAGGGGCACAAACAAGGCGCTTATTGCCAGTGCCACTAGCAGCTCCACCAGGGTGACTCCCGCCGATGCGCTGCCTTGATGCTGGCGGGGCTTGGCGCTGAGAATGCGGCGCGTCATGGCGTCAAACGCGACCCCACTCGGTGCAGCTGCTGGTGGCCGCCTGGTTGTTGCGGCCCACCTCCAGCACACCGATCAGGCCCACCAGACGGATACAGCGCAGGGGGCGCTCGTTATTCACCGTGATGGTGATGAGTACCTGGCCATTGGGAAGAGTGGCGTTGGTTGTAGTGGCCAGGGTGCCGCGTGGGGTGAACACGAACTGGGCGGGGTTGGCGGTGATGTTGGCCCTGGGGTTGTTGCTGTAGAGATCCGGCAGCGCGAGGGTGTTCTGGGGGGCACAGGCCGCAGGCTCAATCCTCGCCAGCTCGCCTCCGGGGGCGATGTCACCGGTGTTGATGGTGACAGTGCAGAGCGCGCCGCCGGCCTGGGCATTGAAGCGACTGGCATCGCGGCTCACCTGATCCAGCCAGCCCGTCAGCTCGGTGGTTACGGTGTTGGCCCGCTCGCGCCGGGTGAGGTTCAGCATGGAATCCGCACCCAGTGCAGCCACCAGCCCGAGGATCACTGAGGTGACCAGCACTTCGACAAGGCTGAAGCCGCTGCTGGGGGGCTGGCCGCGGCTCATGGGCAGAAACGGGCCATGGGCGGCACCACACGGGCGACCCGCACCACCGCGCCGCCCTGGGCCGTGTCGGTGTAGGTGACCTGGAGGATGTTTTGATTACCCGGCTGATTCTGAACGCTGTTTAGCCGCACGATTGGTTGACGGGTGCCCTCGGCTGCCGCGAGGGCGGCATTCACCGGAATGGCGTTGAACTGGGCGAGCACGGCATCGCTGATAATGCCCTGGTTGGGTTCTTGGCATAGGGCATCCACGGATTCGGCTTCGCTGCCCGTGGTGGCTTCATCTGAATCGAGCTGCGGATAGAAGTAACGGTCGTCGCGGCGGTTGGCCGTGAAGCAGGGTTGGGTGAAGGGGGCTGTGTCGTCGGTGGTGACGCCAGCAATCCCAAGCCTGCAGACACCCGTGCAACAGGTAAGGTCTGAGGCCCGATCCTTAATGGCTGCTAGGTCGGCGTCGATGGCGTCGTTGAGTTGGCTGCGTTCACTAGCCCGGTTGCGCTGCTGGCTGGAGAGGTTGATCACACCCACCGTGCCAAGCAGGGCAAGGGTGACAATCACACTCACCACCAGCGCTTCCACCAGCAGACTTCCTTGCGCTTCGGCAGGTGCTTGCCGGGAGGGCATCAGCCCGCGTGGGCGGATCATCACCACAGGCGATTGCTTGTGGTGGCTCGGGCCACCCAGTCGATTCCACTCTGGGAGCTGAACTGGGCCGGGTTGCCAACGCCGAGGCCGGTACCTTCCCCTTCCACCCTGGAATCAGGCAGCCTCAGGTGGAAGGCTCCATAGGGCCTGAAGTTCTTGACCCAGATTCGGCCGAAGAAACTCCAGTTATCTTCGTTGTTGGTATAGAAGCCAGCCGGGATGCTGCCGGCACCACCCCCACCGGTGTTCGTGACGTTGAGCCCTACAAAGCCCTGGGGAAGGTAGAACCAAACGCCACCCACTTTAGCATTTTGGCCAAATGGCGTGGTAATAGAGATATTTTGTTCCTGGCCGGCAGAGCCTGTATTGCGACCGAAGAAGTTGAGGCGATCAGGCTCGCCGACAGGCGCAAAATCGTAGTTCTCGTCGTCGATTACATTGGCGCACTGCGACTGAATTGAGGGGCAGAAAACATGTGTGAATTGCGCAGGCGACTGAGATAGGAAGATAAAGTTTTCTGGGTTCGTGGTGGGGCTGGGTGTTCCGAAGCGTTGGTCAGTGCCTGTGGGTTCGTTGTAGAGAAGGCTCAGTGGTCCACCAGTGGTATCGACGAAGATTGTGCCACCGTCGTACTGGTCAATGGTGGGTCCGATGCACTGGAAGCCTGGTCGGGCCGTGACGGGCGCACTTGTTGTGTGCTGGCACCAGGCGCCGCGGAAGGCGGTGTCAACCCTGGGAGTCGCCGGCTCTGTGGCGATGGAGGGTCTGCCAGATTCGATGAGGAGATTGTCGATATCAACCCTTTCAGAACTGCCAAGACTTCCCCCTTGGAATCGTATCTGAAAATTGTTGCTGGTAAAGGGAAGTGCCAGGTTGATTCTTTTGTAGCTGGTAGTTAGTGCAGCTCTGTAGATGCGCTGGACGGGAAACCATGACCCGCTTGGCCCGAGGCTTGCTTGAACTTCAAAATAGTCGGTGTTCGAGTTCCACGTTGAAGTCATTCTGGCGTCAAAAGCGGCATATGGAACGCTTAGTCCAGAAGTGTTAGCCTGTCTAAAAGCTGATGCGCTTGAGCCCGTTAATTGCAGCCTGCCGCTGCTGATGGTAGCAAATGCTAGGGTCCAATTGGTATTGAAAAAGTTGCTTCCGTTGTTCCCGTTTGAGGTGGCAAAGTTGTCTCCAAAGGATGCTGTGAGATTAGGCGCTCCGCGGCTTGTCACATCTAGCCAGGTATCGGTGGTGCAGTTGTCGGCTGCCGCTGCCGTCTGATCTACCAGGCATACCTCTACACGCTCTCTTCCTGTCTCGTTGTTTGTGCGCAGGCGGATGGTGGCATTGCTGTCTGGCCGGGTTCCATCGTTGTCGTCTGTGCTGAGCTTTGGCCAGATCGCCACATTGGCCAGCTTGCTGGTTGTGGCCGCTGCCTGGTTGATGATCAGCCGGGGCCCCCATCCTGCCGTCCAGTTGAAGATGAAGGTGTTGATGTCAGGAAACGCCGTGGCTTGCAGTGGCACGATCGTGCTGCACGACACTGAGGTGCCGCGAATGTCTGAATCAGGCCCTGAGAAATAGGTGGGGGTGCTGCCTTCAGGCTGGCGGCAGATGCGCTCATTCGCATCGGGGGCTCCTGCACTGCGAATGTTGCTGTTGAAAGTGGCATCGCTGCTGCCCTCTGGAGGCGGCGTGTTGTCGCAATTCCCACTGGCCAGCTTGCCCCGGCCTGGGCGTACCCGGCAGTTTCTGCGCTCAAACAGATCGCCGGTATTGGCCACCACGCCGAGGATCGGCGAATAGCGCTCCACCACTCCAGTGGTGGGATTGCGCTGGGTGAACTGGTCGTTGGCGAAGTACGACCAATGCCAACCGTCGTTGAAGCCGGTCACCACCCCATACTGCAGGTTGCATAGCCGGCTGTCCGATCCCAGGGAGCCGGTGGTACCCGCATAGTTCATCCCGCCAGAGTTGTTGCTCCCCAGCGACGCCCCGCAGCATTTGGGAAGCACTTCGAACTCCGTGGTTTCGCGTGAGTTGGCCACCACCTGGCCGTTGCGCACGACCCGGCCTTCCACCTCTAGCACCACAAAACCCCTGTTGCTGCCAGGTTGCGCGGTGCCGAGGCTATCCGGATCATCAAGGTTCACCAGTTCGTCCCAACTGGTGAAGCCTGCCGGTAGGTCGTCGCCAGTGGCGGCGGCTCCTGGGGTGGCGGTGCGACGCAGAGCACGTGGATTGGGAGTGCTGCCGCCATTGGAGGCGGTGTAACTGATCCGCACCAGCCTGAACTGGCGCCCATTCTGGTTGGCATTGGCTACAGCACCGGACGCCACATCGCGCCACTGCCCATCGCCGAGACTGATCGCCGTCTGGTCGGGAAGCCCATCATTGTTGGGGCCCGGCCTGGTGTTGGTTCGCGCGTCGAAACACGGGCTGCGCAGATTGCCAGCGTTCCAGCTGGTGGGGCTCTGGCCCGATACCAGCAGCCTGCGGTTCTGGGGCTGGTTCCAGGTATCAATCATCAGCTCGGTTCCTTCTTCCGCCGCACCGCGCGCCTGGCGGGTGTCGGAGGAGGCAAACACGCCGCGCAGGTTGCCGCTGCTTAGTTGCACCACGGCGACCCCACTAAGGATCAGCACGAGCGCCACCACCACGCCCATAGCCATGGAAATCGCCCCGCTCTCGGTGTGCGGTTGCTGCGAGAGCAGTCGTATCAGCAACTGCTGGCTCCACAGCCGGCGGGATTGTGGCTGCTGCCGGTTGCGCTTCAAGGAGGTGGTGCGCATCCCGAATCTCCTCTCAGATCTCCGTGATTAGCAATGTAGGCACGATGGCCATGGCCTACCACAATCCAATATTGTCGTATACGGGTCTGTTTCCCGGTGGCTGTGGCCCGACAATCTCCGTGGGTCGGTTGACTGGTGCAGATCATTTCAGTGCCTCACAAAACTGACCGGGCTTGCTCGAGCTTGATCGATTGCTCGGTGATCTCATCCGCCAAGGAGCGTTCTGGCCTTATTCGGGAATTTCTGACTTTTGACTTGGATTATTCTTGCCTAGAGCCGTCGATCGGCTGAGCGATCGCCGATTACTCTCTGCCCTGTCGA
>CAIOXF010000200.1 GCA_903862155.1 uncultured cyanobacterium
CGCCCGCCTGGCGCCCCGGCGGCACCGCCGGCGTGGCGATCGCCTGCCTGCTGGTGGGGCTGCTGGCCAGCTGGCCATGGCTGGTGGAGCCAAGCCTCCAGCCCGGCATGGCGGCCCCCTTCACCGCCCGGGCCCCGAAAAACGCCCGCGTGGTCGACAGCAGCGCCCTCGACCGCCGCCGCCGGGAACTGCTCCCCCGCACCACCGTGCTGGTGGTGGATCAGCAGGCCAGCCAGTTCCTGCAGCAACAGCTCGACGACAGCCTGGGCACGATCGAGCAACTGGCCTCCAGCCCCCAGCAGGAGGTGGAGCCGGTCCCGCTCACCGGCCAGGAGCGCCAATGGCTGCGCAGCCAGCCGCCCGAGGCCCTGGCCCGCTGGCAGCGCGATGTGCGCCAGGCCCAGTTGCGCATGCTCAGCCAGGGGCTCAGCGGCGGTGTGGCCGAGGGCCAGCTGCTCACCGCCGCCAACCTGCAACTGGAAGGCCAGCCACCCATGGCCCGCGCCCTGGGGGCCCGCCTGATCGGCAACGCCCTGCAGGGGCAAACCAACCTGCGCTCCGATCCCTCCCTGAGCCAACGGCGCATCGAAGAACTGATCACCCAGCAGGGCATCCCCACCCTCTCGGTGACCAAGGGGGATCTGATCACCCGCCAGGGGGAACCGATCAGCCAGCAGGCCTTCGACGTGCTCGATTACTTCGGGCTGGTGAACCGGCGTCCGAGGCCCCTGGCCTGGGTGGGCCATTTCCTCGAAGCAGCCGCGGCGGCGACGCTGATGGTGCTGCTGCAGCGGCGCTGGAAACCCTGCCTGGAGTCGCGTCAGGCCCTGCTCAGCCTGGTGATTCTGCTGGCGGTGCAGGCGGTGCGGCTCTGGCTGGGGCCCCTGGCCAGCCCCCTGGTGCTGCTGGTGCCACCCACCCTGCTGCTGGCCCAGGGGCTGGGCACCGCCTGCGGTCTGGCCTGGCTGGCCAGTGCATCGCTGCTGTGGGGCGAGCCCGTGGGTGCCCTGATGGCCGAACGCTTGCTGCTGGGTTCGGCGGTGGCGGCCGGTGCCGCGGTGCTGGCGGGCCGCCAGCGCAGCCGGGCTGAGCTGCTGCAGCTCTCGGTGCTGCTCCCCACCGCTGCCCTGCTGCTGCAGTGGCTGCTGCTGCAACTGCCGCTGCTGCGCCAGCCCGGGCGCATGCCGCCCATCGATCTGGTGAGCGAGGCGCTGGTGATGGGTGGCCTGTTGATGGCGGGTCTACTGCTGGCACCGATGGTGGAAAGCTTCTTCGACCTGCTCACCCGCGCCCGGCTGCTGGAGCTGGCCGATCTGGAACGGCCCCTGCTGCGGCGCCTGTCGTGCGAGGCGCCGGGCACCTTCGAGCACACCCTGATGATCGCGGGCCTGGCGGAAGAGGGGGCGCGGGCGATCGGTGCCGATGTGGATCTGGTGCGCACCGGCGCGCTGTATCACGACGTGGGCAAGCTCCATGGCCCCCAGTGGTTCATCGAGAACCAGGAGGACGGCGCCAATCCCCACGATGAACTGAACGACCCCTTCGCCAGCGCCGCCATCCTCCAGGCCCACGTGGATGAGGGCCTCAAACTCGCCCGCCGCCACCGCCTGCCGGGCCCCCTGGCCGACTTCATCCCGGAGCACCAGGGCACCCTCAAGATGGGCTACTTCCTCCACCAGGCCCGCGAGCGCAAGCCCGGCATTCCCGAAGAGCGCTTCCGCTACCGGGGCCCCAATCCCCGCAGCCGCGAAACGGCGATCCTGATGCTGGCCGACGGCTGCGAAGCCGCCCTGCGCTCCCTGCCCCCCGGCACCAGCGACACCGAGGCCCAGGCCATGGTGCGGCGCATCGTGGAGGCCCGCAGCGCCGATGGCCAGCTCGGCAGCAGCGGCCTCGGGCCAGCCGAGCGGGAGCTGGTGATCCGCGCCTTCGTGCGGGTGTGGAAGCGCATGCGGCACCGCCGCATCCCCTATCCGATCCCGGCCCGCAAGGCGTTCAGCGCTTAAGCCTTCAGC